>NZ_JBHMIP010000023.1:0-125127 GCF_048060245.1 Micromonospora sp. LOL_014 | reverse complement strand
ACCAGCGGCCCGCCGCGTCCTGCGACACGGTCACCGTCGACGGCGCCGCGCCCTGCGGCAACGGTCGGGACCAGACGATGTCCAACGGTTCGGACATCTTCGCCAGGGTCAGCCGGCCGGCGCGCCACCGGAACCCGCTGGCGGTGTACTCCGCCGACCGCCGCGACCGCTTCCTCGACTTGAACGACGGATACCGGGCCCGTCTCGCCCAGAAGTCCACAGTCTAGCGATTCGGTGGTGAACCGTGAGGTTGGTGTGCGGTGGACACCGATCCACCTCGGCGACGGACCGGCTTTCCCTGTCCCGCTCCGCAGGAGTTCCGATTCCTCCCCCGGCCGCAACGCCGGAGTATCCACGGAAGGAGTTGATGACCTGACCAGGACCGGACGGGCGGCGCCCGATGTCGCCTAGCCCGTTCCTCGATCCCGATCTGGTCCACGGCGACCTCTACCGGGCCAACGATCGGCTCGCGGACCGCACCCGCACGCCTCGCGAAGGCAGAATCGCCGGCGGGACGCTGGCTTCGGCCCGAAACCCTCAGCTGAGCTAGGTGGGCAAGTGGACAGGAATCAGCCCACCACAGCCCGGACATCCGGGCTGTGGTGGGCTGATTTCGGCAGGTCAGCGTCCTCGCAGGTCAGCGCTTGACGTGCTCCGGAAACCGGGCGATCTGGGCGAACTCGTCGGCGTCCAGGCTGGCGCCGCCGATCAACGCGCCGTCGACGTCGACCTCGGCCATGATCGCGGCGATGTTCGCCGCCTTGACCGAGCCGCCATACAGGATCCGGGTCTGGTCGGCGGTGGCCTGGTCGTACGACTCGGCCAGCCGGGCCCGGACCGCCCCGCACACCTCCTGTGCGTCGGCCGGGGTGGCGGTCTTGCCGGTGCCGATCGCCCAGACCGGCTCGTACGCGATGACGACCTTGACCACCTGCTCGGCGGTCAGCCCGGCCAGTGCGGCGTCGACCTGGTCGCGGCAGTGCGCGACGTGACCGCCGGCCTCCCGCACCTCCAGGCCTTCGCCGACGCACAGGATCGGGGTGATCCCGTTGGCCAGCGCGGCGGCCACCTTGGCCTTGACCACCGCGTCGTCCTCGTTGTGGTACGCCCGCCGCTCCGAGTGGCCGACGGTGACGTACTGGCAGCCCAGCTTCGCCAGCATCGCCCCGGAGATGTCACCGGTGTAGGCGCCGGAGGCGTGCGGCGACAGGTCCTGAGCGCCGTAGCCAATGGCCAGCTTGTCCCCGTCGATCAGCGTCTGCACGCTGCGCAGCGCGGTGAATGGCGGCAGCACCGCCACCTCGACGTCGGTGAGCTGCTGCTCGTTCAGGCTGAACGCCAGCTTCTGGACCAGCGCGATGGCTTCCAGGTGGTTGAGGTTCATCTTCCAGTTGCCGGCCATCAGCGGCCGGCGGGCAACGGTCTCAGGCACTGCTCTCACTTCTCCAGGGCGGCGATGCCGGGCAGGGTCTTGCCCTCCAGGTACTCCAGCGAGGCGCCCCCGCCGGTCGAGATGTGCCCGAAGGCGGACTCGTCGAGGCCGAGGGTGCGCACCGCAGCCGCCGAGTCACCGCCGCCGACGACGGTGAAGCCGTCGACCTTGGTGATCGCCTCGGCGACGCCCCGGGTACCGGCGGCGAACGGCGCCAGCTCGAACACGCCCATCGGGCCGTTCCAGAACACCGTCCGGGCCCCGGCGAGGGCCTCGGCGAACGCGGCGACGCTGCGCGGGCCGATGTCCAGGCCGAGCCGGTCGGCCGGGATCGCGGCGGCGTCGACCACGTCGTGGTCGGCGTCGGCGGCGAACGCGGTGGCGGCCACCACGTCCACCGGCAGCACGATCTTGCCGGCGGCCCGCTCCAGCAGGTCACGGCAGGTGTCGACCATCTCGGCCTCCAGCAGCGACTTGCCGACCTCGTGGCCCTGGGCCTTGAGGAAGGTGAAGCACATGCCGCCGCCGACCAGCAGCTTGTCGACGGTCGGCAGCAGCGCCTCGATGACGGCGAGCTTGTCGGAGACCTTCGACCCGCCGAGCACCACGACGTACGGCCGCTCCGGCGCGCCGGTCAGCTTGCCGAGCACCTCGACCTCGCGGTGCACCAGCAGGCCGGCGACGTGCGGCAGCCGCGCCGGTACGTCGTACACGCTGGCGTGCTTGCGGTGCACGGCGCCGAACGCGTCGTCGACGTACGCGTCGGCGAACGCCGCCAGCTGGTCGGCGAAGGCACCCCGCTCGTCGGCGTCCTTGCTGGTCTCCCCCGGGTTGAACCGCAGGTTCTCCAGCAGCGCGACCTGCCCGCCGGTCAGGGCGGCGACGGTGGCCTGCGCCGAGGCACCGACGGTGTCGGTGGCGAACGCGACCGGCGCACCGAGCAGCTCACCGAGCCGGGCGGCGACCGGGGCCAGGGTGTACTTCGGGTCCGGGGCGCCCTTGGGCCGACCCAGGTGGGAGCAGACCACCACGGCCGCGCCGGCGTCGCGCAGCGCGGTCAGGGTGGGCAGCACCGCCCGGATCCGGCCGTCGTCGGCGATGACCCCCGGGTTGTCCTTCTCGAACGGGACGTTCAGGTCGGCGCGCAGCAGCACGCGCCGACCCGACACACCCTCGGCGAGAAGGTCGTCGAGAGTGGTTACCTGGCTCACAGGGACGCGCCCACCAGCTTGACCAGGTCCACCAGGCGGTTGGAGTAGCCCCACTCGTTGTCGTACCAGCCGACGACTTTGACCTGGTCGCCGATCACCTTGGTCAGGCCGGCGTCGAAGATGCACGACGCCGGGTCGGTGACGATGTCGGCCGACACGATCGGGTCCTCGGTGTAGGTGAGGATGCCGGCGAGCGGGCCCTGCGCGGCGGTCTTGACCGCGGCGTTGACCTCTTCGACGGTGGTCTCCCGGCCGACGGTGACGGTCAGGTCGGTGGCCGAGCCGGTCGGGATTGGCACCCGCAGCGCGTAGCCGTCCAGCTTGCCCTTGAGCTCCGGCAGCACCAGGCCGATCGCCTTGGCGGCGCCGGTCGAGGTCGGCACGATGTTCAGCGCGGCGGCGCGGGCCCGACGCAGATCCTTGTGCGGGCCGTCCTGCAGGTTCTGGTCCTGGGTGTACGCGTGGATGGTGGTCATCAGGCCACGCTCGATGCCGAACGTGTCCTGCAGCACCTTCGCCATCGGGGCGAGGCAGTTGGTGGTGCAGGAGGCGTTCGAGATGATCGTGTGCTTCGCCGGGTCGTACTGGCCGTCGTTGACGCCGAGCACGACGGTGAAGTCCTCGTTCTTGGCCGGGGCCGAAATGATCACCTTCTTGGCGCCGCCGTCGACGTGCGCCTTGGCCTTGGTGGCGTCGGTGAAGAAGCCGGTCGACTCGATCACCACGTCGGCGCCGAGCTCGCCCCACGGCAGCTTGGCCGGGTCGCGCTCGGCGAGCGCCTTGATGGTCTGCCCGCCGACGGTGATCTCGTCGCCGCTGGCCTTCACCTCGTGCGGCAGCCGGCCCAGGATGCTGTCGTACTTGAGCAGGTGCGCGGTGGTCGCGGTGTCGCCCAGGTCGTTGAAGGCGACGATCTGGATGTCCGCGCCGGAGGCGAGCACCGCCCGCGTGAAGTTACGGCCGATACGGCCGAAGCCGTTGATGCCAACCCGGATGGTCACAGGTCCCATCTCCTTGCTTCTCGCCCGTCCGGGCCGGAGCCGGACGGATTGGTGTGCGCCGACCGCGTGGCGGGCCGGGCGCCGATCAGATGATCCGGCTGGTCACGCCGCAGCCGTACGTGGCTCGGGCGGGACACCCGAGGCGGTGGTCGCGGCGGGAGAGCCGGGTGCCGGCCCCGTCGCCGTACCCTGCGACCCTATCCGAGAAGCCCGTGCCGTGTTGCGCCGGGGCGTCCGGTCACCCTGGTTCACAACTGGTGTTCACCCGACGAGCATCTCCGCCGTCACCGCGTCCTCGGTGTCCGGAATGCCGAGATCGCGGGCCCGCTTGTCGGCCAGCGCCAGCAGCCGCCGGATCCGCCCGGCGATCGCGTCCTTGGTCAGCGGCGGGTCGGCCAACGCGCCCAGCTCCTCCAGCGACGCCTGGCGGTGCTCCAGCCGCAGCCGGCCCGCCGACGTCAGATGCCGCGGGGCGTCGTCGGCGAGGATCTCCAACGCCCGGGTCACCCGTGCGGCGGCGGCCACCGCCGCACGGGCCGAACGGCGCAGGTTGGCGTCGTCGAAGTTGGCCAACCGGTTCGCGGTGGCCCGCACCTCCCGGCGTACCCGCCGCTCCTCCCAGGTCAGCACGCTGGAGTGCGCGCCGATCCGGGTGAGCAGCGCGGCGATCGCGTCACCGTCCTTGACCACCACCCGGTCGACGCCGCGCACCTCGCGTGCCTTGGCGGCGATCCCCAGCCGCCGGGCGGCCCCGACGAGCGCCAGCGCCGACTCCGGCCCCGGGCAGGTGATCTCCAACGCGCTGGACCGGCCCGGTTCGGTCAGCGACCCGTGCGACATGAACGCGCCCCGCCAGGCCGACACGGCGCAACAGACGTTCGCCGACACCAGGTGCGGCGGCAGGCCACGCACCGGCCGCCCCCGCACGTCCAGCAGCCCGGTCTGCCGGGCCAACGCCTCGCCGTCCTTGACCACCCGGATGATGAAGTGGTTGCCCTTGCGCAGCCCGCTCGGGCTCAGCACGTGGATCTCACTCGAGTAGCCGTAGACGTCGGCCACCTCCCGGCGCAGCCGCCGGGCCACCGCGTTGGTGTCCAGCTCGGCCTCGACGACGACCCGGCCGGCGACGATGTGCAGCCCGCCGGAAAAGCGCAGCAACGCGGCCATCTCGGCACGACGGCAGCACGGCTTGGGCACATCGACCCGGCTCAGCTCGTCCTTGACGGCAGCGGTCATCGCCATAGTCATTCACCTCACGGGGGCCGGTTAGACGGCGGGTACCGATACGTACGTGCTTAACGAGCGGACCCCAGGACAGGCACCAGGGCGGCACCCAACGCGACCGGATCGTGCCGGGGGCTGCCGTCGGCGACCGCCAACGGGGCGAGCGTCAAACGCGCACCCAGCGATTCTGCCGCACGGGCCGCCGGGCCGGGATCGCCGACCGCCGTGCCGTCGGCGAGCACTGTGTCGACCTGCAGCTGCGGCAGGTACCAGCTGAGCGCGGCGAGGTGGTCGGCGACCGACAGCCCGAGGGTCTCCTTCTCCGCCGCCAGGTTCAGGGTGACCAGCCGCCGGGCCGGGCTGGCCACGATCGCGGCGGCCAGGTCCGGCACCAGCAGATGCGGGATGACGCTGGTGTACCAGCTGCCCGGCCCGAAGATCAGCCAGTCGGCGTCGCGCACCGCCGCCAGCACCGGCTGGCAGGCGGCCGGCGCCTTCGGTTGCAGCCGTACCGACTCGACCCGGCCCCGGGTGACCGCCACCGCGTGCTGGCCCCGGACGGTGACCACGTCGGTCGGCCGGCGCGGGTCGCCGCCGCGCACGTCGGCTTCGATCGACACCGGCTCGCAGGACATCGGCAGCACCCGGCCGGTCGCACCGAGCAGCCGGCCGACGTGGTCGAGCGCGGCGACCGGGTCGCCGAGCAGCTCCATCAGCCCGCAGAGCACCAGGTTGCCGACCGCGTGCCCGGTGAGCGGATCGGGTCGGTCGGTGGCCGGTGCCTCCCCCGGCACCGGCACGAACCGGTGCTGGAACAGCTCGGCGGTCAGCTGGTCGGCCGGCGCCGGCCCGGCGAGCGCGGCGAGCGCCTGGCGCAGGTCGCCGGGGGGCAGCGCGCCCCGGTCGGCCCGCAGCCGACCGCTCGACCCGCCGTCGTCACCGACCGTAACCACCGCGGTGAGGTCCAGCGCCAGGTCGGCACCGGCATGGCGCAGGCCACGCAGCGAGGCGGCCAGCCCGTGCCCGCCGCCGAAGGCCACCACCCGCAGTACGCTCACTCGCGCCCCAGGTCGCGGTGCTGGGCGTTGACCGACAGCCGGGCCTGACGCAGCCGTACGGCGAGCTCCTCGGCGATCGCCACGCTGCGGTGCTTGCCGCCGGTGCAGCCGACCGCCACGGTCAGATAGCGTTTGCCCTCCCGCTCGAACCCGGCGGTGGTGGCGTTGACCAGCTCGGCGTAGTTGCGGACGAAGTCGTCGGCGCCTTCCTGGCTGAGCACGTACCCGCTGACCGACGTCTCCCGGCCGGTGTACTCGCGCAGGTCCGGGACCCAGTACGGGTTGGGCAGGAACCGCGCGTCGATCACGAAGTCGGCGTCCGGCGGCAGCCCGTACTTGAAGCCGAACGACAGCACGGTGATCCGCAGCCGGCGGGCGTCCTCGCCGCCGAACAGCTCCTCGACCCGGCGCCGGAGCTGGTTCTCGTTCAGATGACTGGTGTCGATGATCACATCGGCCTGGTCGCGGGCCTCGGCGAGCAGGTCCCGCTCGGCGGCGATGCCGTCGGCCAGCCGGCCGTCGCCCTGCAGCGGATGCGAGCGCCGGACGCTTTCGAACCGGCGGATCAGCACGTCGGCGGCGGCGTCGACGAAGACCACCCGGGGCTGGTAGCCGCGCTCCTTGAGCGCGCGGATCGCGCCGACCAGGTCGGTGGAGAAGGCGCGGCTGCGCACGTCCAGCACCATCGCGGTCCGCCGGGCCGCCCCGCCGGCCCGCATCGCCAACTCGGCCATGTCGAGCAGCAGCGCCTGCGGCAGGTTGTCCACCACGTAGTAGCCGACGTTCTCCAGGGCCCGGGCCACCGTGCTGCGTCCACCTCCGGACACCCCGGTGACCACGACCAGCCGGGCCTCGTTCTGGTCGGCCGCGGTGCCGGCCGGTTCGCCGTCGTGCACGGCGCTGCTGGCCAGGTCGTCGACCGCCGCGACGCCGTCCGGTGTGTCGTCGGCCGGCCGGGTGATGTCGTCGCCCGGGTTCAGGCTGTCCTGCCTCACGGTCCTCCTGCCTCGGGTACGCGGCGCGCCAGGTGCGCGCAGGTCGGCACCACAGATGGGATTCTAGGTGCGATCCGCGCCGTCATCCGGCGACCCGGCGAGCGCAGCGACGATCGTCTCCGCGGTCCGCCGTCCGATGCCGGGTACCTCGGTGATCTCGTCGACGGTCGCCGAGGCGATCCGCCGGACCGAACCGAAGTGCCGCAACAGCGCTTTGCGGCGGGTCTCGCCGAGACCGGGCACCTGGTCCAGCCCGGAGGCGGTCATCCGCTTCGACCGGCGCTGCCGGTGGTAGGTGATCGCGAACCGGTGCGCCTCGTCGCGGATGCGTTGCAGCAGGTAGAGCCCTTCGGAGGTGCGCGGCAGGATCACCGGGTAGTCGTCGCCGGGCAGCCACACCTCCTCCAGCCGCTTGGCCAGCCCGCACAGCGCCACGTCGTCGACGCCGAGCTCGGCCAGCACCGTCGCGGCGGCCTGCACCTGCGGCGCACCGCCGTCGACGACGACCAACTGCGGCGGGTACGCGAACCGGCGCGGCCGCCCGGTCTGCGGGTCGACACCCGCCGGAGGCTGCCCCACGTCGACGGTCGGCTGCGGCGATGCCCCGTCCGGGGTCGCCTGCGGCGGCACGTCGGCCGCGGGCCCCTGCGGCGGCGGCTCGTCGGCGGGCTGGCGGTGGCGGGCGAAGCGTCTACGCAGCACCTCGCTCATCGCGGACAGGTCGTCGGTCGCGCCGCGGACCGCGAACCGACGGTACTCGGCCTTGCGGGGCAGCCCGTCCTCGAACACCACCAGGCTGGCCACCACGTCGGTGCCCTGGATCTGCGACACGTCGAAACACTCGATGCGCAGCGGCGCGGTTGCCAGCCCGAGCGCCTCGGCGATCTCCTCCAACGCCTGGCTGCGGGTGGTCAGGTCACTGGCCCGGCGCAGCTTGTGCCGGGTCAACGCCTCGCCGGCGTTGCGGGCCACGGTCTCCATCAGGGCGCGCTTGTCGCCGCGTTGCGGCACCCGCAGCGTCACCCGGCTGCCCCGGCGGGCGGTCAGCCAGTCGGCGAGCGCCGGTGCGTCAGCCGGCAGCTCGGGCACCAGCAGCTCCCGGGGCACGTCGGTCTCGCCCTGCTCGGGGCCGTACACCTGGGTGCAGAAGTGGTGCACCAGGTCGGCGGTGGTCAGCTGCTCGACCTTCTCCACGACCCAGCCGCGCTGACCGCGCACCCGGCCGCCGCGGACGTGGAAGACCTGCACCGCGGCCTCGAGCGGGTCCTCGGCGAAGGCGACCACGTCGGCGTCGGTGCCGTCACCGAGCACGACGGTCTGCCTCTCCATCGCCTTACGCAGCGCTGCGACGTCGTCACGCAGCCGGGCGGCCCGTTCGAACTCCAACGCCTCGGCGGCGTCGTGCATGTCCCGCTCCAACCGGCGCACCATGGTGTCGGTGCGCCCGGCCATGAAGTCGCAGAACTCGTCGACGATCGCCCGGTGCCCGGCGGTGTCGACCCGGCCGACGCACGGCGCCGAGCACTTGCCGATGTCGCCGAGCAGACACGGCCGCCCGACCTGTCCGGCCTGCCGGAACACCCCGGCCGAGCAGGTCCGGGCCGGGAAGACCCGCAGCAGCAGGTCGAGGGTCTCGCGGATCGCCCAGGCATGCGAGTACGGCCCGAAGTAGCGCACCCCTTTTCGTTTCGCCCCGCGCATCACCTGCAGCCGGGGAAACTCCTCGTCCAGCGTCACCGCCAGGTACGGATAGGACTTGTCGTCCCGGTAGCGGACGTTGAACCGGGGGTCGTACTCCTTGATCCAGAGGTACTCCAGCTGCAGCGCCTCGACCTCGCTGCCGACGGTCACCCAGTCGACCGACGCGGCGGTGGTGACCATCTGCTGGGTGCGCTGGTGCAGCTGCCACAGGTCGCCGAAGTAGGAGTTGAGCCGGCTGCGCAGGCTCTTGGCCTTGCCGACGTAGATGACCCGCCCGGTGGGATCACGGAACCGGTAGACCCCCGGCGAGTCCGGGATGGTGCCGGGGGCAGGGCGGTAGCTGGACGGATCTGGCATCGCCGTCAGCGTAGTCCAGGGCTGTGACAGCTCCGGTCGTCCGCGTCCGCGTGGGCGGCACGCACCCGGCGGACGCGGACGACCGGACCCGTCAGGCCACCGAGATGGTCTCGCCGTCGACGGTGACGGTCTTCTCCTCCAACGGCGACGGTGCCGGGCCGGAGAGCACCGAGCCGTCGGAGATGGAGAAGCTACTGAAGTGGCAGGTGCAGTTGATGGTGCCGTCGTCGAGGTTTGCGACCGGGCAGCCCTGGTGGGTGCAGATGTTGCTGAACGCCTTGAACTCACCCTCGACGGGCTGGGTGACCACGGCCCCCTGAGCAGCGAGGATCACGCCACCGCCGACCGGGACCTGGCTGGTGGTCAGGCCGTCGCCGCCGGAACCGGTGTCGCCGCCGGTCTCCGTGCCGCCGGTGGGGTCGTTGCCGGCCGGAGTGTCGGTGGCGCCGGCACCCAGAATGTCGTCGTCGCCGGTGCCGCACGAAGCGAGCGCCACGGTCGCTCCGACCCCGCTTGCGCCGATCAGCAGCGCCCGGCGGCTGGTCGGACCGGTGTCGGTCGTCGTCTGGTGCTCAGTCATTCAGCTTGCCTCCTGTCAGTTGCCACGGCTGGTCGTCCATGGCCACGCCAGTAGAAACGGCGAGGCGTCACGAACGGTTCATCCCGGAATGACGGCAGGACCATGATCCATGCGCAGCCGTAGACGCCGCTGTACGTCGCTGTGTCAATGCTGTGCGACCGCTTCGGCGGCGCGCCGTGCACCGGAGGAGCCACGCTTCGCCCTGGTCGACGTCCCGGTCGTGCGGCCGGCCGCGCCGTTGGCCTTTGCCGCGCGGGCGGAGGCGGCGGCCGATCCGGCGGCGGAGCCGGTAAGCCCGAGGACCGGGCGCAGGAACGCCCCGGTGTGGCTCTCGGCGACCTCGGCGACCTCCTCCGGCGTGCCGGCGGCCACCACGGTGCCGCCCCGGTGCCCGCCCTCCGGTCCCATGTCGATCAGCCAGTCGGCGGTCTTGATCACGTCGAGGTTGTGCTCGATGACCACCACCGTGTTGCCCTTGTCGACCAGGCCAGCCAGCACGGTCAGCAGCTTGCGGATGTCCTCGAAGTGCAACCCGGTGGTCGGCTCGTCGAGCACGTAGACGGTCCGGCCCGTGGAGCGTTTCTGCAGCTCGGAGGCGAGCTTGACGCGCTGCGCCTCGCCGCCGGACAGGGTCGGCGCCGGCTGCCCCAGCCGCACGTAGCCCAGCCCCACGTCGACCAGGGTCTTCAGGTGCCGGTGGATCGCCGGGATGGCCTCGAAGAAGTCGGCCGCCTCCTCGATCGGCATCTGCAGGATCTCGGCGATGGTGCGGCCCTTGTAGTGGACCTCGAGGGTCTCCCGGTTGTACCGGTCGCCCTTGCAGACCTCGCATGGCACGTAGACGTCCGGCAGGAAGTTCATCTCGATCTTGATGGTGCCGTCGCCCGAGCACGCCTCGCACCGGCCGCCCTTGACGTTGAACGAGAACCGCCCCGGACCGTAGCCGCGCACCTTGGCCTCGGTCGTCTCGGCGAACAACCGGCGGACGTGGTCGAACACCCCGGTGTAGGTCGCCGGGTTCGACCGTGGGGTACGGCCGATCGGCGACTGGTCGACGCCGACGACCTTGTCGACGTGGTCCAGCCCGGTGATCCGGGTGTGCCGGCCGGGCACCAGTCGGGCGTTGTTGATCTGGTTGGCCAGCACGGTGTAGAGGATGTCGTTGACCAGCGTCGACTTGCCGGAGCCGCTGACCCCGGTGACGGCGATCAGCTGGCCGAGCGGGAACGTGACGGTCAGGTTGCGCAGGTTGTGCTCGCGGGCACCGTGCACCACCAGTTCCCGGCCGGGCGTCGCCGGCCGCCGGGTGGCCGGCACCGGGATGACCTTGCGACCGGACAGGTACGCCCCGGTCAGCGACTCCTCGCTGGTCAGCAGCTCGTCAACCGGCCCGCTGTGCACGATCCGGCCGCCGTGCTCACCGGCGCCGGGCCCGATGTCGACGATCCAGTCGGCGGTCCGGATGGTGTCCTCGTCGTGCTCGACGACGATCAGCGTGTTGCCCAGGCCACGCAGCCGCACCAGAGTCTCGATCAGCCGGTGGTTGTCCCGCTGGTGCAGCCCGATCGACGGCTCGTCCAGCACGTACAGCACCCCGACCAGGCCGGAGCCGATCTGGGTGGCGAGCCGGATCCGCTGCGCCTCGCCGCCGGACAGGGTGCCGGCCGGGCGGTCCAGCGACAGGTAGTCCAGGCCGACGTCGACCAGGAACCGTAGCCGGGCGTTGATCTCCTTGAGCACCCGCTCGGCGATCATCTTCTGCCGGTCGGTGAGCACCAGCCCGCCCAGCAGGTCGGCGCACTCGCCGACGGACAGCCCGGTCACCTCGGCGATGTTGCGTCCGGCCACGGTGACCGCGAGCACCTCGGGCTTGAGCCGGGCGCCGCCGCACGACCCGCACGGCACGTCCCGCATGTAGCCTTCGTACTTCTCCCGCGACCACTCCGACTCGGTGTCGGTATGCCGCCGCTCGATCCACTGCACCACGCCCTCGAAGCCGGTGTAGTAGGACCGCTCCCGGCCGTACTTGTTGCGGTAGCGGACGTGCACCTGGTCGTCGGCGCCGTACAGGATGGTCTTCTGTGCCCGGCTGGGCAGCTTGCGCCACGGGGTGTCCAGGTCGAAGTGCTCCGCCTCACCGAGCGCGGCGAGCAGCCGGGCGAAGTACTCCTGGGTCTGCCCGCCGGACCACGGCTGGATGGCGCCGTCGCGCAGGGACCGCTCCACGTCCGGGACGACCAGCTCCGCGTCGACCTCCTTCTTGGTCCCCAGACCGACGCACTCCGGGCAGGCACCGTACGGCGCGTTGAACGAGAAGACCCGCGGCTCCAGGTCCTCGATCGCCAACGGATGGTCGTTCGGGCAGGCCAGGTGCTCCGAGAAGCGCCGCTCGCGGGCCGGGTCGTCCTCGGCGAGGTCGACGAAGTCGAGCAGCACGATGCCGCGGGTGAGGCCGAGCGCCGACTCCACCGAGTCGGTCAGCCGGCGCCGGGCGCTCGCCTTGACGGTCAGCCGGTCGACGACCACCTCGATGGTGTGCTTCTCCTGCTTCTTGAGCTTCGGCGGCTCGGTCAACGGGTGGACCACCCCGTCGACCCGGGCCCGGGCGTACCCCTTGGCCTGCAGGTCGGCGAAGAGGTCGAGGTACTCGCCCTTACGGCCGCGCACCACCGGGGCGAGCACCATGAACCGGGTGCCCTCGGGCATGGCCAGCACCCGGTCGACGATCTGCTGCGGGGTCTGCCGGGAGATCCGTTCGCCGCAGACCGGGCAGTGCGGCTCGCCGACCCGGGCGAAGAGCAGCCGCAGGTAGTCGTAGACCTCGGTGATCGTGCCGACGGTGGACCGCGGGTTGCGCGAGGTGGACTTCTGGTCGATGGAGACCGCCGGGGAGAGCCCTTCGATGAAGTCGACGTCCGGTTTGTCCATCTGGCCGAGGAACTGCCGGGCGTACGACGACAGCGACTCGACGTACCGCCGCTGCCCCTCGGCGAAGATGGTGTCGAACGCGAGGCTCGACTTGCCCGAGCCGGACAGCCCGGTGAACACGATGAGCGCGTCACGCGGCAGGTCGAGGCTGACGTCGCGGAGGTTGTGCTCACGCGCGCCACGGATGATCAATCGGTCGGCCACGGTCCGCCTGCTCCCGTAGAGGCGCACAAAGGTGCGTTTTCTGTCAGGTGTCTGAATCGTCACATTTGACGGCGCCGGGTCAGTAGGTCTGCGCCGACCCGGCCGATGCCTCGGCAACTGTAGCCCCGGGCTCCGACAACTCTGCCCGACCACGTCGTCACCCGATCGGGGTATCCCGGTACCGGTCCCGCCAATACCGCCCGGGCGATCCGGATCTCCCGGCATACTGCACATACTGGTCAAGTCACCCATTGACCTGGCGTGGAGCAGGGGTTCCTCCACGTGTCAGCGGGCCGGCCCGTCCGATCGGGGGGTGGGACGGGTCGGCCCCCGCTGCCGTCCGGCCAGCACTGACCGGCCAAGCCGGCAATGTCGGGCCGGTCGGCGGCACCGTATTCTCTGATCCCATGTCCGACGCGGTCTCCGACGCCACGGTCGACGCGAAAGCTACGCCCGATGCGAGAGTCATGCTCGATGCGAAACCCAAGCCCGACGCGTCCGTATACGGCGACGGGTCGCCGCCCGGCGCGACGGGGCAGCAGTCCTCCCGCCGCCGTGGTGGCCGCTGGCTGCGTCTCGCCCTGCTCGTCGCGGGGCTGTCGCTACTCCTGGTGGCCGGTGGTACCGCCACCGCCGGATGGCTGTACGCCCGATCCGTCGAGTCGCACGTCGACAAGGTGGAGATCTTCACCGCACTGCCCGAGGCGCAACGCCCGGTCAAGGCCGTCGAGCAGGCGAAGAACTTCCTGATCGTCGGCAGCGACTCCCGGGATCCGGACACCTCCGGTTCCCGCACCGACACGATCATCCTGGCGCACCTGCCGGCCGACCGCAGCGGCGTACAGATGATCTCCATCCCCCGGGACACCTGGGTCCAGGTTCCGGACCCGGACGGCGGCGGCCGCCAGGACAAGATCAATTCCGCGTACGCAACCGGCGGGACGCCGCTGCTGGTGCAGACCGTGGAGGCGTTCACCGGAGTCCGGATCGACCACGTGGTGCTCATCGACTTCGCCGGCTTCGCCGAGATCATCGACGCCGTCGGCGGAATCGAACTCGCCGTCGACGAGTCGTTCACCTCGGTCCACCCGCCGTACCGGCAGTTCACCGCCGGGCTGCAGCAGATGGACGGCGACACCGCGCTGGACTACGCCCGGCAGCGCAAGCAGTTCGCCGACGGCGACTTCACCCGGGTACGGCACCAGCAGGAGATCATCGCGGCGGTGCTGGACCAGGCCAGCGGCAGTGGGTTGCTCACCAGCCCGGGCCGGCTCGACGACTTCCTGCGCGCCACCGCCGACGCGGTCACCGTGGACGAGGGCACCTCGGTGTTCGACACGGTGTGGGCGCTGCGGCAGCTGCGCAGCACCGACCTGACCATGCTCACCTCGCCGTCGGCGGGCACCGGTCAGCAGGCCGGGCAGAGTGTCGTGTTCCCCGACGACGCGGCCGCGGCCGACCTGTACGCGGCGGTCCGTGGCGACACCGTCGACGACTGGCTGCGCGAACACCCGACCGGCCGCTGACCCGGCGTCACCGCTGCCGGTTACGTGCCCGGTTCTCCTTCGAGATCCGCTTCCACTTGGCCCGCTCGGCGGCGGCCAGCCGCGCGTCCCGGCGACGCATCTCGTGCGCGACCTCCCGCTGCAGGCGCTGCCAACTCTCCCAGCGGCGCACCGGCAGGTCGCCGGACTCGATCGCGGCACGCACCGCGCAGCCCGGCTCACCGCTGTGGGCGCAGTCGGTGAACCGGCAGGCGGCGGCGAGCTCGGTCACGTCGGAGAACGCCTCGTCCAGGCCGTCGGCGGAGTCCAGCAGACCCACCGCCCGTACGCCCGGGGTGTCCAGCACCGCCCCGCCGCCGGGGATCGGGATCAGCGCCCGGTAGGTGGTGGTGTGCCGGCCCTTGCCGTCGACCCGGCGGATGGCCTGCACCCCCATCACCTCGGTGCCGGCCAGGGCGTTGACCAGCGTCGACTTGCCCGCCCCGGACGGCCCCAACAGTCCCAGAGTGCGACCGGGCGCCACGAGCCGGGACACCTCGTCGATGCCGTCACCGCGTTGCGCGCTGACCGTGATCACCGGTACGCCCGGTGCCACGGCGGACACCTGGTCGCCCACCGCCGCTGGGTCGACCGCAGCATCACACTTGGTCAGCAGGACCACCGGCTCGGCGCCGGACTCCCAGGCCAACGCCAGGAAGCGTTCGATGCGGCCCAGATCGGGTGCCGGGTGCATCGGTTCGACGACGGCGGCCGTGTCGACGTTGGCGGCGAGCACCTGCCCAGTGGAGTCCTTGTCGGCGGTACGGCGCACCAGCGCGGTCCGCCGGGGCAGCACCTGCTCGACGGTGGTCCGCTCGTCCGGCCAGGTCCGCACCAGCACCCAGTCGCCGGCGCAGGGCAGGGCCACCGGGTCGGCTGCGGCGGCGGTGAGGACCGCGCCGGCGACGCTGGCCCGCATCGGGCCGTCGGCCACCAGTACGGTGCACACCCCGCGGTCCACCCGGGCCACCCGGCCGGGCTGGTGGTCGGTGTCGAGAGCCGGCAGGACACGGTCGTGGAAGGCGTCCCAGCCAAGGGACGCGAGATCGAACGTCATGAGAACCCTTGTCAGGTCGTGGGGTGCCCGCCGGCCGGACCGGCCGGACGACCCCGGTGGGAAGGAGAGGCGGACGGACCGCAGGGGACAGTCACGGTCACCACCACCTCCCTCCGGAGAGCTCTGCCTGACGCGTCACGGCAACGGTAGCCTTCTGACGGCAGCCGGGGAAAGCCAATTCCGCCCAGCCACAACCAGCAGGAGGTTCCGGTGCCCTACCAGGGAGACGTCACCGTAGGCGGCGCGCCGGACGTCCGGGAGCTGACCGGGCTCACCATCACCAAGATCGCGGTCGGACCGATGGACAACAACTCCTACCTGCTGCGCTGCACCAGCTCCGACGAGCAGGTGCTGATCGACGCGGCGAACGAGGCACCCCGGCTGCTGGAGCTGATCGGTCCGGCCGGGCTCGCCGCCGTGGTCACCACCCACCAGCACATGGACCATTGGGTGGCACTGGAGGAGGTGGCCGCCGCGACCGGGGCCGCCTCGCTCGCCCACCCGGCCGACGCCGACGGGCTGCCCCTGGTCACCGCCACCATCGCCGACGGCGACCGGGTCGCGGTCGGCGACTGCGAACTGGAGGTCGTCCACCTGGTCGGACATACGCCCGGCTCGGTCGCCCTGCTCTACCGGGATCCGCGCGGGGTGGCGCACCTGTTCACCGGCGACGCGTTGTTCCCCGGCGGGGTCGGCAACACCCGCGGCGACCGGCGCAACTTCTTATCGCTGATCGACGACGTCGAGCGCAAGCTGTTCGACCGGCTGCCCGACGACACCTGGTTCTACCCCGGTCACGGGAAGGACTCCACGCTCGGTGCCGAGCGTCCGGCGCTGCCGCAGTGGCGGGCCCGCGGTTGGTGACCCGTCACCGGCGACGCGGCGACGGTCAGATCGTGCGGCGACCGCCGGTCACGGCGAGCACCTCGCCGGTGGTGTAACTGGACTCCTGCGAGGCGAAGAAGACGAACGACGGGGCCAGCTCCGCAGGCTGCGCCGGCCGACCGATCGGCGACGTGGTGCCGAACTTGCCCACCGCCTCCGGCGGCATGGTCGCCGGGATCAACGGCGTCCAGACCGGCCCGGGCGCCACCGAGTTGACCCGGATCCCCTGGTCGACCAGGTTCGCCGCCAGCCCTTTGGTGAAGTTCACGATGCCCGCCTTGGTGGTCGCGTAGTCCAACAACGACGGCGACGGATCGAACGCCTGGATCGACGACGTGTTGATGATGCTGGACCCCGGCGGCATGTGCGGCACGGCCGCCCTGCAGATCCAGAACAACGCGTACAGGTTGGTCTTCAGCACCCGGTCGAACTGCTCGGTGGAGATCTCCGCGATCCCCTTCTCCTGCGCCATCTGGTACCCGGCGTTGTTGACCAGGATGTCGATGCCGCCGAGCTCCTCGACGGCGCGTCGCACCAGCTCCACGCACTGATGCTCGGTGGTGATGTCGCCCGGTACCGGCACCGCCCGCCGGCCGGCCGACTCGACCAGCCGGACCGTCTCCCGGGCGTCGCGCTCCTCCTGCGGCAGGTACGACAGCACGACGTCGGCACCTTCCCGGGCGAACGCGAGCGCCACCGCGCGGCCGATCCCCGAGTCCCCGCCGGTGATCACCGCCCGCCGGTCGGTCAACCTGCCGGAGCCCCGGTAACTCTCCTCGCCGTGGTCCGGCGGCGGGTCCATCCTGGCCCCGGTGCCCGGCGGTGGCTGCTTCTGCACCGGCTGCCCCCGCCGCTGACCGTACTGCTCCGTCGGATCCTGCCGGATGTGCTGGTCGGCCATGATCGTTCGCTCCTCACGGTACGGGCGCAACGGGTGTGAACACCGCAGCCGTACCCACACCACCCCGGACCGAAACCGTCGGCTGGTCCCCCGGCACCGGCATCCACCCCCGGCAGGTTTGAGCCACCCGCCGGCGGGCAGCCGTCGTTCGGCATCACCAGACCCGGCTCTCCACGGCCGGCCGGGACAGGACGGGCGGCGTGACCGGATGGGCACACGGGACGCAACGGACACCGCCGGCGCGATCCGGGCGGCCCCGACCCTCGGACCGCCCCGGCTCTGGCCGCTGGCCGTGCTGACCGTCGGGGTGACCCTGCTGGCGGCCACCGGCGCGCTGCCCCGCTGGCCCGGCCTCGCGCACCTGGTCGCCCTGCCCCCGGTCGACCTGTACACCGACCTGCGGCTACTGCTGACCAGAGCGCCGTCCCGGCCGTGGTTCGCCGCCGGGCTGATCGGGGCGCTGGCGGTACGGGTGAGCGTGCTGGCGCTGATGCTCGGCGGACTGGACCGGCAACGGTTACGCCTGGCCGCCACCGTCTACCTCACGGCGCTGCCGGTCCTGCTGTTCGCCGCCGAGGCCACCTACATCGCCGCCGCCGTCCTCTACTCCCGGCTGTTCTGGGCCGGCGTCGGGCTGATGGCGCTGGTCGTGGCCGTCGTCATCACGCTGCCCTGGCAGGGCACGACGCGGCTGCGCCGGGCCTGGCGGCGCGCCTGGCGCCACGGGCTGCGGGTCGAGGTGACCGTTCCGTACGCGGCCGCCCTGATCGGCCTCGGCGTGCTCGCCGAACAGGTCCCGGCGCTGCAGCTGGTCGCGGTGCCGGTCTCCGGGGCGTTGACCGCGGTCGCGGTCCGGCTGCTCGCCCGCCCGGCACCGGCGTTCCCCCGGCTGCGACTCGCCGGCGCCACCATGCTGTTCCTGGTCGCGACCGCCGTGTTCATCGCCACCAGGTCGGTGCCGGTCACCGACCCGGCCGCACCACGTGCCGGCTCCATCCTGCTGATGAGCGGAATCAACTCCGCCTCCGGCCGGGGCACCATCTTCGGCACCCGCACCGACGTCCTCGGCTACACCTGCGCGCAGACGTTCTACTTCTCCTACGCCGGCCCCGGCGACGGCCAGCCGCAGGGCCGGGCCCGCTGCCCGATCCGCACCGGCGCCCCGTACGACCGGACGGACACCCAGCGGCCGTTCGCCGAGCAGGTGGCCATCTTCGCCGACCAGGTCCGGGACCTGCCCCGCCCGCTGGTCGTCGCCGCCCACTCGCACGCGGTGTGGGTGGCCTGGGAGGCGGTGACCGGCGCAGTCACCGCGCAGGTCGACGAGCTGATCCTGATCGGGCCGTTCCCGGACAGCCCGGCCGGCTACCTCCCGCCTGGGCGCGACGGACCCGGTCGGGTCGGCAGCGACCTGTTCCGGCTGCTGGTGCCGATCTCCGACTGGGTGGACTTCCACTTCGAGCCGGACGCCCCGGCCGCCCGGGAACTGCTCGCCCCGGCCAACGGCGGGGCCACCGTGCTGACCGAGCCGCTGCCACCGCCGGTGCGGGCGGTGGCGGTCACCTCGGCGACCGACCTGCCACTCATGCCGCACGGCTGGCGGCTGCCGGTCGCCCGCAACGTCTGCCCGGTCCGCGAGGCACACCCCTTCCTGCCGGACACCCCGGCGTTCTACCACGAAGTCAACCGGTTCCTCGACGACGAACCGCCGCTGCCCTGCCCACCGTGGCGGGACTGGGGCCGGCCGATGGCGCTGCCGTTCGGCGTACTGACCCCTGCCCACCGAGACCGGGAGGAAACCCATGGCCAGACATCTCGACGACCGGGCCGTCGTCGTCACCGGAGCGTCCAGTGGAACCGGCCGGGCCTGCGCCCACCGCTTCGCCGCCGCCGGCGCCACCCTGGTGCTGCTGGCCCGCCGCCGGGACGCGCTGGAGACGGTGGCGACCGAATGCCGCGGGCGGGGCGGGCAGGTGCTGGTGGTCCCGCTCGACGTGACCGACGCCGACGCCGTCGCCGACGCCGCCCGGCAGGCCGTCGCCCGGTTCGGCCGGATCGACGTCTGGGTCAACAACGCGGGGGTCAACCTGTACGGCGCGGTCGAGGAAACCCCCGCACACCTGTGGCATCAGGTGGTGCGAACCAACCTGTTCGGCACGTACCACGGCATCCGTGCCGCGCTGCCGTGGTTGCGGGACCAGGGACACGGGACCCTGATCACCGTCTCGTCGGTGCACGGCTGGGCGCCGACGCCGCAGCAGAGCGCCTACGCGGCGAGCGCGCACGCGATCCGGGCGCTGAGCGACTGCACCCGGCAGGAGGTTCGTGACGTGCCCGGGATCGCGGTGTGCACGGTGCTGGCGGGGCCGGTGGACACCCCAATGTCACGCAGCGCCGCGAACTGGACCGGTCGGCGGATGGTGCCGCCGGCCCGCCCCTGCCACCCCGACGAGGTGGCCAGGGCCGTCGTCCAGCTGGTCCGCCGCCCTCGCCGGGAGGTCCGCGTCGGGCCCGGTGCCCGGCGCGGGGTGCTCGCCGCCCGGCTGCTGCCGGCGCTGACCGAGCGGGCCCGCGCCCGGGCCGCCCGGCGGACCCAGGTCGCCGACGTCCCGGTCGGCTACACCGCCGGCAACCTGCTACGACCCATGCCGCTCGGTGCCCGGGTCGACAGCGGCCGGCGTACGGCGTACCCCGCCTCGCGTGGTGCCCGATGAGTCCGCTGCTGACGCCGTCGCCGCCCGGCTCGCCGACACCGCCGCCGGCCACCCGGCAGGTCGAGGTGCCGGCCCCGCCGATCTGGCGGGTCCGGGCCGGCGCGCCCTCGGACACCATGTGGACGATCACCAGCCTGTGCTGGGACCGACCGGCGGCGCCGGCGACGCAGAGCCCGGACCGGCCGCCGGCACCGGCCGACCTGGCTCCGGCCGACCGTCGGCCGCCGATCGTGCTGGTGCACGGGCTCGGAGTCGCCGCCGGACTCGGCGTACCGGTGGCGGGTCGGCTCGCCGCCACCGGCACCGTACTGGCCCCGGACCTGCCCGGCTGCGGCCGCAGCAGCAAGCCGCAGCCGGTGCCCGGCATCGCCGAGCTCGGCACCGCTGTGGCCAGCTGGCTGCCCGCCGTGGTCACCGCCCCGGCCGTACTGGTCGGTGTGTCCCTCGGGTGCCAGGTGGTGCTGGAGGCGGCCGCCCAGGCCCCCGACTGGGTGTCGGCGGTGGTGCTGGCCAGCCCCACGGTGGATCCGGGTCGCCGCACGTGGCGCGGCCAACTGTGGCGCTGGCAGGCCGAGCAGACCACCCAGTCCGTCCGGCTCAAGCGGATCCAGCTGACCGACTACCGCCGGGCGGGCGTGGGGCCGGTGCTGCGAACCTTCTCGGCGGCGCTGGCCGACCGGCCCGAGGACACGATCCGCCGGGTCGGCGCGCCGGTGCTGGTGTGCCGGGGCACCCGCGACCCGCTGGTGTCCGACCAGTGGGTCGCCGAACTGCGCCGGCAGGCCCCCGACGCCCGGCTGCGCCGACTGCCCGGCGTGGTGCACGCGATGAGCCACGACAACCCGGCCGAGTTCGCCCGGGTGGTCCACGGCTTCCTCGACGAGCTCGCGACGACCGGCGGAGGTGTCGACGGTGCCCGCACCCGCGTTCCTGGCTAGCTTCGACTCGGCCTCGGCGATGCTGCTGGCCACCGCCGCGTACCTACGGGGTGAGTCGTTTCCCGCCCTCGGCCAGTCGACGCTGTTGAAGCCGCTGGTGAAGGCGACCGACCTGCTGCCGGGCCGGGCCAGGGAGAAGGCGTTCATCGTCGGCGGGCTGACCGAGGCGGTACGGGCCGCGAAGATGGGCCGCATCGACGTGGCAGACGTTTCCCGGTGGGTGACCCGGGAGTACCCGCGGCGCCGCTACCCGGCGGTGGCGGTCGGCTCGTCCAGCGGCGCGCTGGTGCACCTGTGGGCAGCGCTGGGGGTGCCGTGGCTGCCGCAGACCTTCTTCATCCCGGTCGCCCAGCGGGTGCATCCGGACGATCCGACGACCGCGTTGCGCAAAGGCCTGAAGCCGGGCCGGGCGCTGCTCGACGCCAACCCGGACATCCAGCTGCACCACATGCACGACGCCAACCAGGACCGGTTGATGGTGCGGGCGCTGACCTACTTCCGGTTCAAGCGCCGCACTCTGGGTGCGGAGTACGAGGCGTTCCTCCGGGATCGGCTGGCGCCTGGTGGGACGATCATCCTCGCCGACTGCCGCAAGCAGTGGCGGACCACTGCGGTCGGTGAGCGGCATGTGTTCCAGCACGGTGCGGTCGGCGGTGCCACCCAGAACGAGTTCCACCGGGGTGGCCCCCGGGTGGCCGCGTACCTGCACCGCTACGACTCTCCGGTACGCCGGTGGGTCGGTCCGGAACCGGACAGCGTCAGTCCGGAGGCGGAGTGGGGTTTCGCCCCGGAACTGGCTGAGGACGTCGACCGGTTCGCCGCCGAGAACGGCTACCAGGTCCGACGGATCGGGTTCGAGCGGCCGTCGGCGCCGTCGCCGATGGTCGCCGACCTCTACCAGTGGTGGTACCGGCAGCGGCGCATCCCGGCGCGCCGGCTGCTGATCGAATCGTTCATCGTGCTCGACCCGTGGTGGACGTTGCGGACCGGCTCGGTGCCCTACTGGATGACGTTCACCATGGATCCGAGCCTGCGCGACGTGCAGCGCTACCTGGACGAACGGGAACCGTTCGCCGACATCCATCTGGCGCTGTTCCAGAACGGTGTGCCGGACGCGGTGGGCTGGCCACCGCCCGAGCGGTGGCAGGCGGTGCTCGACCGGGCCACCCGCAGCGGGCGCTACCTCGGCCGGAACCTGGCGGACTTCCCCTGTGAGATGTCGCTGTACGCACGGTACGACGAGGCGCTGCAGGCGATCCCGGCCCGGTATCCGATGCCGGGTCACCTGACCCTCGCCCAGTTCGACGACTTCTGGCGGCGGTCCGGCGGGTACCCGGGCGTCAGCTGGGAGTCCCTGACACCGGCCGGGTGAGGCCCCGGGCCGCACCGGACCGCTCAGTTCTGCAGGAAGCCCTGGGCGACCCGGGCCTCGGCCAGCAACCGCGAGCAGGCGGCCGGATCCGACTCGGTGATGGTGGGCACCTCGTCCTCGCCGCTGAGGCTGCGCAGGAACGCGAGTTCGGCGGGCCCGATGTGCCGGACCTTGCCGCTGTCGTGCACGACGTAGATCGGGTTCGGGGTCTGGATGGTGCACTGCACGAGGTACATGACGGTGTCTCCCGGGTCGTCGAGGTCGTCGATAATCCATCGTGGTCGGGGTGGTACCGGCGGTCGGATCGCGGTGACGATCTGCGCTGCTCGGGCGACGATCGTCGGTTTCTGAGCGACGATCGCCGGACCGGGACACTGGCTGTGTCCCCAGTCGAAGCCGTTCTCGGCACCCATGCTGTGGTGGCCCAGTCCGCGTTCGCGCGGGCTGTTCGCGTTGCGGACCGGCACGCCGTGTTCGAGGTGTGATCGGGCCAGCAGTTGGGCGTTCGCCTCCAGCTGGGGTGCGGTGAGCCGGTCCGGCAGGAACCCCTCGTTCTCGATACTGAGCCAGGTGCGGTTGCCGGCCCGCTGTGTCCACGCCCGGATCTCGGTGTCGACCATCTGCGCGATGCGCCCGTCCTTGGCCACGACGAAGTGCGACGACACCCGCGACGCGGGGTTGCGCTGCCAGGCGATGGTGCCCTCGAAGTATCCGGCGGCGATGTGCACCACGATGCCGTGGTGCGCGTCGAGGCGGTCCTCCGGCTCGTTCAACGCACCGGTGCCGTTGCCGCTGTTCACGGTGGGACCCCGCCAGGTAGCGAGATCGGTCCAGATTCCCATGTGGTGGTGCCTCCTTTCCCAGCCGGCGGATGGGGTGGGTGGATCGATTCCGGTCGGCGTCGGAGGAACGTGGGACCGTGGACCGGCTCGGCCGTCGCCTGCCGGGTGGCCCCGCTCACCGGGGCGGTTCCGCTCGCCGGTGCGGGCGCCGCCGCGACATCAGGTCCACTGTGCGCACCGGCTGGCCAGGCCGGTGACTCACCTCGACTGGCACGTCCGGCGACAACTCGACTCCGGTCCTCCCGGTGTCGTCAGTCTTGGTGACCGACGCCCTCCCGACGGTGCCATGTATCGAGAATAGCGTGACTAACAAGCTCCTGACCAGGGCAAATAACTCTGAGTATTGGCGACGATGCGCAGGGTGTGAGTCGCTGCCGACTCTGACCGGATGACACCGGCCCGCCGCCGGAAGATCCTCAGTCCTGTGTGACCGGCAACCAGACCACCGACGGCCGCTGCGGGTCGTGGAAGATCCACCGTTCGCTGCTCCGCAGCCGGGCGGCGGTACCCAGCGGCTCGCCGGATCCCGGGTTCCTCGCCCACCGCGGATGCGCGCCACCGCTGACCTGTACCCGTAACCGCTCCCCTGCTGCCAGCCGGCAGGCGGTCGGCCAGAGGGTCACCGGCACCCGGACCGCCTCGCCGCCCGCCTCGCCATCCACCCGGGACAGTCCATCACAGATGTTCCAGGATCTACCGCGCCGGTCGACGCGGCACAGCCGGACGAACACGTCGAAGTACGCGACGCTGCAGCGGACGTACACCTCGGCCGTCACCGGGCCGATCAGCTCCACCGGCCGGTCCAGCGGCCCGCTCGTATAGGTCAGCACGTCCGGGCGGGCCTCCAGCTCCCGGTTGTTGCGCACCCCGGCGTGCTGGGCGATCAGCATCGGCCCGCCCACCGCCGGAGTCGGTGCGGCCGGGTCGTAGCGGTGCCGGTCCGGCGCCGACCGGGGCGGCACCGACCGGCCCAGCCGACCGTCCGGCCACAGGTACCACCCGGTGGTCGTCACCGGCGGCGGCCAGTCGGCGAGGTCACGCCACCCGGCCCCGGCGACGTGCACCCGCACCGGCCGGTGCCCGGACGCGGCGGGCCCTTCGCCGAAATGGGTCGCGAAGAACTCCGCCGCCTCCCGGTACGCCGTGACGAACAGCCCGGGACTGCCGTGCGTCCACGGCCCGACGGTGAGACGGGGCCGCCGGCCCGCCGCCCGCAACGCCGCGTAGTCGGCCAGCTGAGCCGGCAGGAAGATGTCGTGCCAACCGGTCACCATCGACACCGGGGCCCGGACCTGGGCGACCTCCCGGTGGAAGGTACGGGGCAGCCAGTACGGTGCCGCCGGACGGTGCTGGGTGAGCCACTCCTGGAAGAACGGCACGGTGGCGCCGGTCGCGACCCGGTCAGCCTCGGCCAGTGGCAGGTGCGCCAGACCTGCGGTCAGCCGGGGCAGGCCACGACGTAGCTCACGCTGGCGGGTCAGCCACGGCACCTGCTGGGCCGACATCAGCTCCGCCCAGGTCAGCACCGTGTCCAGCGAGAACCCCCCGCCGGAGTACGTGGAGTCGCGGGTCTGCGCGGCGGTGACCACCGCGACCATCGCCCGCAGGTCGTCGCCAGCGTGGGCGGCCGTGGCCCACTGCCCGAAGCCCTGGTAGGAGATGCCGAAGGTGCCGAGCCGGCCGTCGTACCAGGGTTGCCGGCGCAGCCACTCCAGGGTGTCCAGCCCGTCGGCCCGCTCGTGCAGCAGCGGCTCGAACAGCCCGTCGGACCCGAACGTGCCCCGGCAGGACTGGACGACGCAGTGCCAGCCACGGCGGGCGAACAGCAGACCGAGCAGCCGGACCGGACCGCCCCGACCGTACGGGGTCCGGATCAGCACGGTCGGCGCGGTGCCCGCACCCACCGGCCGATAGTGGTCGGTCCGCAGCCGCAACCCGTCGCGGGTCCGCACGGCGAGGTCACGCCGGATCCGCACCCGCGACGGACCCCCGGCCCCGAACCGCCGCAGGCCCGCAACCCCGAACCGCCGCAGGCCCGCAACCCCGAACCGCCGCAGGCCGGCGACACCGTGCCGCCGATCGGGCCGGCCGCCGGCTACGCCGTCAGCGCCCACGGCCACCGTCCCGGGCGGCGGCGCGCACCTCGTCTCGGTGCGCCCGGGTTGACTCGCCCATCGCTGCCAGGAACCGGCGGACCGTCTCCAACTCGTCGTCGGTGAAGTCGGCCATCACGGCGTCGGTACGCCGGCCCAGCGGGGCGAAGAACTCGCGGGCCAGGGTGGCGCCCTCGGCCGCGTACCGCAGCCGCACCTTGCGCCGGTCGTCCGGGTCCCGGTCGCGGTACAGGTGTCCGGCCCGCTCCAGCCGGTCCACCAGTGCGGTGACCGAGCCGGAGGTCAGATTGAGGTGTGCGCCCAGGCCGCCCGGGGTGATCGGTTCCCCGCTCTGTTCGGCATCCATCACCGCGATCAGCGCCTGCAGGTCGGTGGCGTGCAGGTCGTGCAGCGCGGCGAAGGCATGACCGACGTGGCCGGCATCGACGGTGTAGCTGCGCAACCGGCGGATGATCTCCGCCACCACCGCTGGCCGACCGCTCGGCCGGGTCCCCCATACACCGGCGCCCACCGTGTGCCCTCCGATCCGTGCCCTGGCCTGACCCTATCCCAGCCTGGATATAATCTTGATGAACGAGATACTGGATAACCGTGGGATTTTGCCCCCGCCCAACCGGCGACGAACGAGGTGCACACATGCCCACACCGCTCGGCACCCGGCTGACCGCGATCATCTGCGGCCGGTGGACCGCCTGGCTGGTTCTGCTCGCCGCCGCGGCCTTCTCCGCCCTGGTGATCGGCTTCGCCGGCGACCCCCGCACCGGTGACGACCCCACCGGGGCGCTGCCCGACTCCGCCGAGTCCGTCCAGGTCGCCGAACTGCGCCGGCAACTACCCGGCGGGCAGCTCAACCCGGCCCTCGTCGTCTACTCCCGCGACGGGCAACCGCTGACCGCCGCCGACGACGCCGCGATCACCGCCGACCGCGCGGCCTTCGCCCGCGACGCCGTCGGCGACGTCGGCCCACCGGTGTACGCCCCCGACCGCACCGCCGCCCTGGTCGCCGTCCCACTACCCGCCGAGATCGACATCGAACGGCTCGGCGACGTCGTCGACCGGCTCCGCGCCGAAGCCCGCGCCGGACTTCCCACCGGCGCCACCGCCGAACTCACCGGCGGCGCCGGCTTCACCGCCGACGTCGCCGCCGCCTTCGACGGCGCCAACGTCACCCTGCTCGCCGCCACCGTCGCCGTCGTCGCCGCACTGCTGCTGATCACCTACCGCAGCCCCTGGCTGTGGCTGGTGCCGCTCGCCGTGGTCGGCACCGCCGATGTGGTCAGCAACGGACTCATCGCCATCGTCAGCCGCGCAGTCGACCTGCGGATCGACCCCTCCACCACCGGCATCGTCGACGTCCTCGTCTTCGGCGCCGGCACCAACTACGCCCTGCTTCTGATCGCCCGCTACCGCGAGGAACTGCGCCGCGAACCCGACCGCCGGCGAGCCCTGCGCCGGGCGCTCGGCTCCGCCGGGCCGGCGATCACCGCCAGCGCCCTGACCGTCGTGCTCAGCCTGCTCACCCTGCTCGCCGCCGTACTCGCCAACGACCGCGCCATCGGCGTCGCCGGCGCCGTCGGCATCACCACCGCCATGCTGTACGGCCTGATCGTGCTGCCCGCCGCGCTGTCCGTCTGCGGACGTGGCCTGTTCTGGCCGTTCGTTCCCCGCCCCGGCCAGCCCGACCCCACCCGCAGCGGCATCTGGGCCCGGGCCGGCGCCCTGGTCAGCCGCCGACCCCGCACCGTGCTCGCCGGATCCCTGCTGCTGCTCGCCGTGCTGGCCACCGGCCTGCTCGACGCCCGGATCGGGCTGAGCAAGACCGAACAGTTCCGGGTCAGCGCCGAATCCATCGACGGACTGGCCACCCTGTCCCGGTCCTTCCCACCCGGCGCCGCCGACCCGGTGATCGTCGTCGCCAACGCCGCCCAGGCACCGGCGGTGCTCGCCGCCGTCGAAACGGTCGACGGAGTCGCCAGCGCCCGACCGGCCGGCGGCACCGACGACCTCGCCGTCGTCGAGGTGGTGCTACGCGCCGAACCGGACAGCGCGGAAAGCTACCGCGTCATCCGGGAGCTGCGTGCCACGCTCGACTCCGTACCGGCCGGCGACGCCCTCGTCGGCGGCTCGGTGGCCGCGAACCTGGACACCCGCGACGCCGCCCTGCGTGACCTGCGGGTCGTCGTCCCACTGGTGCTGGTGGTGGTGCTGGCGGTGCTGATCGTGCTGCTCCGGTCGATCGTCGCACCGCTGATCCTGGTCGGTACGGTCGTCGCCACCTTCTTCGCCGCCGTCGGCGCGGCCACCACCCTGTTCACCCAGGTGCTCGGCTACCCGGCGCTGGACACCAGCGTGCCGCTGCTGGCGTTCCTGTTCCTGGTCGCCCTCGGCGTCGACTACAACATCTTCCTCACCACCCGGGCCCGGGAGGAGGCGGCCGTCGACGGCACCCGGCAGGGCATGCGGACCGCGCTCGCCGTCACCGGCGGGGTGATCACCAGCGCCGGCATCCTGCTCGCCGCGGTCTTCACCGTCCTCGGCGTGCTGCCGCTGGTCACCCTGACCGAGATCGGGGTGATCGTCGGGTTCGGCGTACTGCTCGACACGTTGCTGGTCCGGACGCTGCTGGTGCCGGCGATCACGATGGTGCTCGGCCGGCGGTTCTGGTGGCCGAGCGCGCTCGCCCGCCGCAGCACCCCGCAGCAGGTGCCGGTGCCCGTCGGGGCCGACCCGATGCCGGCCCGGCACGCCGATGCCGGAGGATAGGAGCATGCAGACCCGCTCCGATCTCCGCAACGTGGCCATCATCGCGCATGTCGACCACGGCAAGACCACGCTGGTGGACGCGATGCTGCGCCAAGGCGGCCAGCTGCACGCCCGCGCCGAACTGCCCGACCGGGCGCTGGACTCCATGGACCTGGAGCGCGAAAAGGGCATCACCATCCTGGCCAAGAACACCGCGATCAGCTACGTGCCCGACCAGGGCGACCCGGTCGTCATCAACATCATCGACACCCCGGGGCACGCCGACTTCGGCGGCGAGGTGGAACGCGGCCTCACCATGGTCGACGGCGTGGTGCTGCTGGTCGACGCCAGCGAGGGGCCGCTGCCGCAGACCCGGTTCGTGCTGCGCAAGGCGCTGCAGGCCCGGCTACCGATCATCCTGGTGATCAACAAGGTGGACCGGCCGGACGCGCGGATCAAAGAGGTCGTCGACGACACGTACGAGCTCTTCCTCGACCTCGACGCCGACGAGACCCAGATCGACTTCCCGATCGTGTACGCCTGCGCCCGCGACGGCGTCGCCTCGCTGACCCAGCCGGCCGGCGGCGCGGTGCCGGACGACAGCGACAACCTGGAGCCACTGTTCCGTACCCTGCTGGAGACGATCCCGGCACCGGCCTTCGACCCGGACGCGCCGCTGCAGGCGCACGTGACGAACCTCGACGCCTCGCCGTTCCTGGGCCGGCTGGCGCTGTGCCGGGTCCGGCAGGGCACCATCCGCAAGGGCCAGACCGTCGCCTGGTGCCGCACCGACGGCAGCCTGCAGAAGGTCCGCATCTCCGAACTGCTGATGACCGAGGGACTGGAACGCAAGCCCGCCGAGGCCGCCGGCCCGGGCGACATCATGGCGGTGGCCGGCATCCCGGACATCATGATCGGCGAGACCCTGGCCGACGCGGACGACCCCCGCCCGCTGCCGTTGATCACCGTCGACGAGCCGGCGATCTCGATGACCCTGGGCACCAACACCTCACCGTTGGCCGGCAAGGTCAAGGGGTCGAAGGTGACCGCCCGGCTGGTCAAGGACCGGCTGGACCGGGAACTGATCGGCAACGTGTCGCTGCGGGTGCTGCCCACCGAACGCCCGGACGCCTGGGAGGTGCAGGGTCGTGGTGAGCTGGCGCTCGCCATCCTGGTCGAGCAGATGCGCCGCGAGCAGTACGAGCTGACCGTCGGCAAGCCGCAGGTGGTCACCCGGGAGATCGACGGACGGGTCTGCGAGCCGGTGGAGCGGCTGACCATCGACGCCCCCGACGAGT
Organism: Micromonospora sp. LOL_014; assembly: GCF_048060245.1. Classification (NCBI taxonomy): domain Bacteria; kingdom Bacillati; phylum Actinomycetota; class Actinomycetes; order Micromonosporales; family Micromonosporaceae; genus Micromonospora; species Micromonospora sp. LOL_014. The sequence continues at coordinate 96,029 of NZ_JBHMIP010000023.1, read as the reverse complement.
ACCTGGGCGCGATCACCCAGCTGCTGGCCACCCGGAAGGGCCGGATGGAGCAGCTGGTCAACCACGGCACCGGCTGGATCCGGATGGAGTGGCTGGTACCGGCCCGCGCGCTGATCGGGTTCCGGACCGAGTTCCTCACCGAGACCCGCGGCACCGGCATCCTGCACCACGTCTTCGAGTCCTACGAGCCGTGGTTCGGCGAGCTGCGGACCCGGCCCACCGGATCACTGGTCGCCGACCGGACCGGCGTGGCGACCAGCTTCGCCATGTTCAACCTGCAGGAACGCGGCTCGCTCTTCGTCGAACCGGGCACCCCGGTGTACGAGGGCATGCTGGTCGGCGAGAACTCCCGCGCCGACGACATGGATGTCAACATCACCAAAGAGAAGAAGCTGACGAACATGCGCTCGTCGACCGCCGACGAGTTGGAGCGGCTGGTGCCGCCCCGCAAGCTCTCCCTGGAGCAGGCGCTGGAGTTCTGCCGCGAGGACGAGTGCGTCGAGGTCACCCCAGAGGCGGTACGGCTACGCAAGGTGATCCTCGACCAGACCGCACGGGCCCGGGCGGCGGCCCGCCGCAAGCACCAGAGCTGAACCGCACCGGCCGCTGGGGTCGCCGGCTGCCGGCGACCCCAGCGGCCGGTCACTTGACGATCTCAGCGAGCTCCCGCTTACGGTCCCGGGACGACTTGACCAGGCTGGCCACCGTGGTGACCAGCAGGGTCACGAAGATAACGGTCAGCGACAGCCAGATCGGGATGTGCGGTGCCCAGCCGACCGGATCGCCACCGTTGACGAAGAACAGGGTGTTGTCGGCCAACGCCTCCAGCACCAGCTTCACCCCGATGAAGCCCAGCACCACCGCCAGGCCGTAGCTGAGGTAGACCAGCCGGTCCAGCAGGCCGCCGAGCAGGAAGTAGAGCTGCCGCAGCCCCATCAACGCGAAGACGTTGGCGGTGAACACCAGGTACGGCTCCTGGGTGATGCCGAAGATCGCCGGGATCGAGTCGAGCGCGAAGATCAGGTCGGTGACGCCGATCGCGATCATGACGATCAGCATCGGCGTGAACATCCGCCGGCCGGCCTCGGTCACCGTGGTCAGCCGGCCACCGTCGTAGGAGCCGGAGACCGGCAGCACCCGCCGGCTCCACCGGATCAGCGCGTTCTCGGAGAACTCGTCGGTCGTCTCGGGCTGGCGCAGCTGGCCGATCGCGGTGTAGATGAGGAAAGCGCCGAAGATGTAGAACACCCAGGAGAACTGGGAGATCAGCACGGCGCCTGCCGCGATGAACCCGCCGCGCAGCACCAGCGCCAGCACGACGCCGACCAGCAGCACCTTCTGCTGGTACTTCCGGGGCACCACGAACCGGCCCATGATGATCACAAAGACGAAGAGGTTGTCGACGGAGAGGCTCTTCTCCGTGACGTAGCCGGCGAAGAACTCGCCGGCGTACCGCCCGCCGGACGTGGCCCACACCCCGAGGCCGAAGATCACCGCGAGCGCGACGTAGAAGACGGTCCAGCCGGCTGACTCGCGCATGCTCGGTTCGTGCGGCCGCCGGACGATGATCAACAGGTCGGCGATCAGCACCGCGGTCAGTACGACCAGGCTGACCAGCCAAACCCAGGCAGGGATGTTCACTCGGACCTCCGGCAGGCACAGGGCACCGCCGACCGGAACCGGGGCGGGATGCCCCGGTCTTCGTGGAGGTGCGCACAGCAGTGACTGACGGAGGTCTCTTCCGCCGCCGTCCACCGAACTCTGTCTACCTTGGTGACGACGACCGCTGGTGCCGGGTCGGTCCACCATGCGGGCCAACCGTGCTGACGACACCAACGCGGGGGAATACTCCCCTCCTCCTGCGTCATTGTTGCGCAACTACCGGGCAAACGACACACCGGGGCGGCCTACCGGTGATGACAAGCACAACTCCTCTGCCGTCCTAGGAGGCTAGATAGGCATCGGACGACCGTGGGCATGCCCGTCAGAGCCGCCCAGAAACGGCCCCTCGGGCCGGTCCGAACGCAGCCATGTGGCAGGCTGCCGCCATGGTGCTTGAGATCGCGCTGGTTGATGTCCAGGCCGGCCGGGAAGCCGACTTCGTCGCAGCGTACGCCGCCGGCCGCCACCTACTGGCTGCGACTGACGGCTGCCGGTCGGTGCGGATGACCCGGGGGGTGGAAAGCCCCAGCCGGTTCGTGCTGCTGGTCGAGTGGGACTCCGTCGACGCACACGAGCAGAACTTCCGCGCCACCGACCGGTACCTGCGGTGGCGGGAACTGATCGGTCCCTACTTCGCCGCGCCGCCGGTGGTCGAACACTTCGTCGACCTGCCGGCGTGACCCGGACCCTGCCGTCGTCCGGCCGGTCCGGACCAATCCGGAGCCCGCAGTGCGGATAGAGATTGTGACCGCCGGCAGCCGCGGCGACGTCGCACCGTACACCGGGCTGGGACAAGCCCTACGCGCCGCCGGCCACCGGGTCACTGTGGCGACCCACGGCACCTTCCACGGGTTGGTGACCGGCAGCGGTCTCGCCTTCCGTCCGCTACCCGGTGACCCGTACGCCGCCCAACTCACCCCCGGCGGGCGGAGGCTGCACCGGCTCGGCGGCGGGCTGCGCGGCACCGCCGAGTTCGTCCGGCAGGGCCGGCGCTACCTCGACGATCTCGCAACCGGACTGGTCAACGTCGGTGCCGACGCCGACGTGCTGCTGCTGGCCACCACGACCGCGCCGCTGGGCTACTCGGTGGCACAGCGACGCGCGATCCCGAGCCTCGGGGTCTTCCTGCAACCGGTCGCGCCGACCGGCGACTTCCCGCCCGTGCTGCTCGGCGACCGCTCCTTCGGACCGGCCGGCAACCGGGCGCTGGGCGGCGGCGCCGAGGCGGTCAGCGCGCGGGCGTATGACCGCTCCTCCCGGCGGCTGCGCCACCAGCTCGGCCTGCCGCCGGTCCCGCTGGCCAGCCTGCTGAAACAGGCCCGGCGGTCGGGCTGGCCGGTGCTGCACGGGTTCAGTCCGAGCGTGCTGCCCCGACCAGCCGACTGGCGCCCCGGGCTGGAGGTCGTCGGCTACTGGTGGCCGGCCGACGATCCGCACTGGACTCCCCCGCCGGAGCTGACCGGATTCCTGCGCGACGGTCCCCCACCGGTGCTGATCACCTTCGGCAGCATGGCGGTCCTCGACGCCGAACTCCCGGCACTGGTCGGCACCGCGCTGCGCCGGGCCGGCGTACGGGCGATCGTGCAGGCCGGTTGGGGTGGGCTACAGGTCGGCGACGACGGCGTCCTCGCCGTCGGCGACGTACCGCACGACTGGCTGCTGCCCCGGGTGGCGGCGGTGGTCCACCACGCGGGAGCCGGCACCACCGCCGCCGGACTGCGGGCCGGGGTGCCGGCGGTGACCGTGCCGCTCATCGCCGACCAGCCGTTCTGGGCCGCCCGGCTGACGCGTCTCGGAGTCGCCGCCGAGCCGCTGCCGGCCCGACGGCTCACCGCCGACCGGCTGGCCGACGCCATCCGCACGGTGCTCGACCGGCCGACGTACGCGCAACGGGCCCGGCACCTCGCGGGCCGGATCGCCGCCGAGGACGGGCACGCCGCGGTGCTGCGCGCCGTCGACCGGGTCACCCGCCGCTGACCGGATCCGCAGCGGCGGCCGGACCGGCCGCGCCTGCGACCTCCGACACCGTTTCGGGGAAGGCGTGCGGGATGCGTTCCAGGACGCCGCCGGCGAAGACGTCGTACAGCGGCAGCTCCCGCAGATGTACGTAACCGATGTGGCAGTCGCACGAGACCAGTGGGCAGGGGCGCGGGCGCAGTGCGGCCCGGTAGGAGCCGTCGTACAGGTTGCCCAGCGGTTCGGCGACGAAGTGGCACCGGCGTACCGTGCCGGACCCGTCGACCGAGACCACCGACTCCCCGGTGCGGCACGACCGGCCGGCCGACGGGTGCGGGTGCACGCTGTAGCCGAACAGCGGGTCGAGCTCGGTCCACGCCCGCTGCTGGGCGGCGTCGTAGCGGTGCCCGTCGGCGGCGTTGACCCAGAGGTAGACCTCGGCCGGCAGCGCGGCCCGCAGCGACCGGGCGGCCGCCAGGTGCTCGGGCAGGCCGACGACCCCCACCGAGAACCGCACCCCGGCGGTACGCAGCGTGCCGCAGCGGCGCAGGAAGACCTCCCGGTCGACCTGGCCCGGGTGGTACGTGGCCCAGAACGCCAGCCGGCGACGCTGGTCGGTGTCGGCGTCGGCCAGGAAGTCCAGCCGGGCGGCCAGGTTGGTCTGGATCGCCACCCGGCCCACCTGCGGCAGCCCGGCCAGCCGCAGCAGCGCCCGCCGGTACCAGGATCGGGTCAACGCCTCGCCCCACGGGGTGAACAGCACCGAGATCCGGTCGCCGTGCGGATTACGCACGGCCCAGTCGACGAACCGGTCGAGCGCCACCCGGTCGGTGCGCAGCGTTGCCGGGTCGTCGCGGCGCTTGGCGAACGGACAGTACGGGCAGTCGTAGTTGCAGCTGGCCAGCGGACCCCGGTAGAGGATGCTCAGGTCCATCCGGCTCACCGGGCCGGCAGGCCGACCATCGCCGCCCGGACCCCGGTCGAGACCAGCCACGGGCCGATCGCGTCGCTGCGGGCCAGGCCGGACCCGGTCAACGCCAGCCGATCCGGGGTGACCGTCAACCAGCCCCGGTCGACCAGCGTCGCCAGCTGCGGGAAATCGTCGACGGCCCGGGTGGCGAACCGCGCCGCGTACGCCGCCTGGTCGCACCCGTCGGCGCGCAGCAGCGAGGTGATCAACCAGCGGCGGCGCTGCTCGTCGCGGTCCAGCCGGAAACCCACCTCGGCGACGTCGAAGTCGGACTCCGGCCGGCGCAGATAGTCGTCGATGATCGCCCGCACCTGCCCGACGGAGACCGCATAGTCGAACGAGTAGTGCAGGTCGCTGGTGTAGGACCGGGCGCCACAGCCGAGTCCGACCATCCCGTCCTCCTGGCAGGAGTACGCCGGGGCGTCGACGGCCGGCAGCGACGCGCGACGGAAGTGCCGCATCGACAGTTGCCGGTAGCCGGCGGCGCGCAGCCGGTCGACGCCGTGCCGGTACAGCGCCTGCCGTTGCGCGTCCCACTGTGGATCAGGCAGGTCGGCCGGGGCGCGGCGGGCCAGGCCGGTCAGTGGGCGGACGTAGAGCGGGTAAAGGTAGATCTCCTCCGGCTCCCAGCGCAGCGCCGCGTCGAGCGACTGCGCCCAGGTGGCATCGGTCTGGCCGGGGATGCCGTAGATCAGGTCGATGTTCAGCTCCGGGATCGGCTGGTCCCGGATGGCGGCCAGGGCGCGCTCGACCTCGACGCGACGCTGCGGCCGGCCGGCGGCCCGCGCCTCGGCGTCGAGGAAACTCTGCACCCCGATGCTGATCCGGGTGGTGCCGCGGGCGGCGAGCACCGCGAGCCGGTCCGGGGTGGCGGTGGCCGGTGAGGTCTCCACCGCCGTCGGTACGCCCGCCGGCCGGAACCTGTCGACCAGGTCGAACATCGTGGACAGCTCGTCGGCGTCCAGGTAGGTCGGCGTACCGCCGCCGACGGCGACCCGGGCGAACCGGGCGTCGTCGCCGAGCGCGGCGGACACCCGTACCGCCTGGCGGCGCAGCTGGTCGAGGTAGGCGGCCACCTGCCCGGCCGGCGGGTTGGCCCGGGTGAACAGGTTGCAGAAGCCGCAGCGCATCTCGCAGAACGGCAGGTGCAGGTAGCAGAACAGCTTCGTGCGGCGCTGCCCGGACCAGACGTCGGCCAGCGCGGGACGCGGCCGCAGCGGCCGGTACGCCGTCTTGTGCGGATACCCGTACAGGTAGCCCTGGTACGGCGAGGCGTCCAGGTCCGCGACGGTCACGTCGGGTCCGGCGTCGCGGCGTCGGACCAGTCGCCGGGGGCGATCACGAAATCGGCGTACGGCACCGTCCACACCACCTCGTGGCCGACCCGGTGCCCGCTGTGTCCGTCCTCGCCGTACGCGGTGCCGTGGTCGGCGCAGATGATCGTCAGGCAGGGCCGGCCCCGGGAGCTGGCCAGCGCGAACAACCGCCCAATGTGCCGGTCGACGTATTCCAGGGCGGCGGCGTGGCTGTCCCGGTTGTCGCGTTCGGTGCCCGGCAGGTAGTGCCGGTTCGGCTGGTGCATGGCGGCCACGTTGACGAACAGGAACAGCGGCTGGTCGGCGGGGACGGCCGGGACGACCTCGGCGATCCGGTCCAGCTGGGCCTCGAAGCAGCCGGGCGCGGTCACCCCGAACGCCGACTCCCAGTGCGCCTCGGCGAACAGTCCCGGCAGGGTCGCGCCCAGCGGCGAGGACCGGTTGAAGAACCCGACACCGCCCACGCACACCGTGTGGTAGCCCTCCTTGCGCAGCGCGGTGACCAGGTCGGGTGCGTCGAACACCCAGGTGTGCTCGTCGGTGGTGGCGCTGCCGGGGAAGGCCGCGGCGAACATCCGGGGGTGGCTGCCCGGTTCGGCCGGGGTGGGCAGGAAACCGGTGAAGAACGCCTGATGTGCGGCGTAGGTGAAGCTGGCCGGGCTGTGCCGGCGCTGCCACTGCCCGTCGGGCAGCGCGCGGGCCAGCTGCGGTGTCCGACCGGCGGCGAGCAGCTCGACCGCCACGTCGTAGCGCAACGTGTCAAGCGTGACGAACAGCAGGTCGTGGCTGCCGATCAGGTCCTTCATGCCGACCTCCCCATCGCGGCCGTGGTCCGCCAGGCGGCGAATTGGCCGGTACGTATGGCATGCAGTTGGGCAGCGTAGCTGTCCCGCCCGGCGGCGTCGCGCACACCGGGGAGCAGATCCCCGAAGGCGTTCACCTCCGCCACGGCGTGCCGCCGCCAGTCACTGCCGATCATCAGGTCCACTCCGACGTGCAGGCTGCCGGTGAAGCAGCGGGCCGTGCGTACACAGTCGGCCAGCGCCGCCGCCCACCGGCGCGGGCCGAGCGCCGCCCGCACCGCCGCCGGGTCACCGCGCCGGTTGCCCAGGTGCAGGTTGGTCAGCGGGCCGTCGCTGCTGCGTACCACGAGGTGGCCCGGCTCCCCGGCGATCACCAGCACCCGCAGGTCGACGACCCGGCCGTGCAGGCCGGCCTTCGAAAACCAGCGCTGCACCAGCAACCCGTCCGGTGCCAGCTGGTCCACGATAGAGGCGACCTCCCGCTCGGTGCGGTAGGTCCGCACCCGCAGCGAGTTAAACAGCCGCCCGTCGTCAGCCAGCTCGACCGAGGTGACCGCCTGCACCCGCCGGCCGTGCACGTGCAGGGCGAGCACCCCGGACGCCGACGACCCGTGCACCGGTTTGACGAAGACCCGGGCCCAGCCGACGTCGGACAGAGCGGTACGCAGCTGCGCCCAGTCGCTGGGTGCGGTGTCCAGGATGACCGGTTGCGCCACCCCGGCGGCGGCCAGCCGCCGATGCCCGGCCCGTTTGTCGAACAGCACGGCGATGTCGGCCGGGTCGTTGAGCAGGGTCGCGCCGGCCCGCCGGGCGGCGTCGGTGAGCCGGCCCAGGGCGGCGCGCAGCCCGGCGTACCAGGCGGCACCGCCGCTGATCTCGCCGTGGTCGAGCGGCCGGTCGGCGCCGCGCAGCAGCCGGTCCGCCTCGGAGTCCTCGCCGGGCGAGTCGATCCGCACCGTCGCCCCGCCGGGCAGGGCGACCTCGTCCCCGGCTGCGAGCTCCCGCCAGGACAGCACCCGAACCCGCAGGCCAGCGGCGTGCGCGGCGGCACGGAACGCCCCGACCCGCCGGTTGCCCGGGTTGCCGACCACGACCAGCGGCGTGGTGTGGCTCATCGGGTGAGGTTAACAACCGGTCATTCGCCGACCGAGACGTACCGCCCCCGGTGCGCGTCGACCTCCTGCTGGTCGCTCAGGTCGATGTCGACGCCGGGCAGCGCGGCCGGCAGTCGGACCATCATCGCGTCGGACAGGTAGTGCCGGTGCAGGTCGAGTCGGCGCAGGTGGGTCAGCGGCTGCCCGGCGAGCAGGGCGGTGGCACCGTCGTCGCCGAGAGTGCCCAACGACAGGTCGATGGTTTCCAGGCGGGGCACCACCGCCGCCGCGGTCAGCGCGGCGGCGACCGCGTCGGCGATCTCGGCGTTGCGCAACCCGAGGGTACGCAGCACGGGCAGCCGGGTGCCGTCGAGGATCGGCGCCAGGTCGTCCACTGAGGTGTCACCTTCGTAGTCGGGGGTGCCCAGCCACAGTTCCAGGTGGGTGCAGGCCGGCAGGTCGCTGGCGGCGACGGCGCGGGTGAGGGTGGCCGGCAGCCCGCCGGACTCGATGGCGAACTCCCGCAGCCCGGTGTGGCGCACGGGCTGCAACTGCAGGGACATCGCGCCGCGTACCCGCAGCACCTGCAGCGCCGGGTAGGCGGCCAGCAGCGGGGTGACGTCGGGCTGCAGGATCCAGGAGATCTCGCACTCGTCGAAGGTCATCTCGCCGAGGAAGACGGCCCGCAGGTTGGTCAGCCGGGGCGCGGCGTCGACCAGCAGCTCCAGCGGGAACGCGACGTCCCACGGTTCGCCCCAGTCGCCGGTCACCAGCGTCTCGACGCTCGCCGGGTCGACGGTGTCCAGCCAGGTGGCGAAGAGCTGGGCGAATTCGACCTCGTCCTCCTCCGACGTGCTGAGCCGCCAGGCGACCGGGGTGCCGGTGTGCTGCGCCGCCGTCTGCGGGTCGAAGTCGACCACCGGCAGTCCGGCGAAGTGGGTGATGTGCTCGTTGATGGTCATCGACGGTGCTCCGGGGAGGGCGTGGGGCTGCGGACCCGGCACGATAGCAACCCGGTGCGACGCCGCGCTGCCCGTGTCGACGCCTCAACACCGGCCTCCCGTGCAACGCCCGGGCCGAGGTCAAGCTGACCCTGGCCCCGTTGGGGTGTGAGGCTCGCCGGATCTGGGACAATCGACGTCATGAGCCGGGCGGAGTTGTGCAGGCACACCAGGGTTCTGTCCGCGTTGCGGGCGACACAGCTCGACCACTACGCCGAGCACAAGGCTGACGCGGCGGAGATCAAGGCCGGGGTGGCGCAGATCGTGCGGCTGATCGAAGGGGTCGGCGGCGCCCCTGAGTCGTGACCGGGCACTCGACCGTCTACCCGGTCGGCGAGCCAGGCGATCGGTTGGCGGCGCCACGCTGCCGCCCCTTACGGTAGTAGGGCTTCGCCCGCACGACCTCAGCCGCGCAGGCTGTCCACGAAGGAGCGCCAGGCGGTAGCGGGGAAGGCGAGCTGCGGACCGGTCGGATCGGTGGAGTCGCGGACCGCGACGACCCCATCAGCCGGGGCGACCTCGACACAGTCACCGTTGGCGTTGCTGCGGCTGCTCTTGCGCCAGCCCGTCCGCCCAGCTGCGCCGACCTCGACACAGTTTCCATTGGCGTTGCTGCGGCTGCTCTTGTGCCAACGCATCGGCTCATCTGGGGTCGGCCCGGCCGAGGAACCAGACGTAGTTGAGGTGGAAGATGTCAGTGGACACGCCATCGTCACTCCTTCAGGTCGAAGTGGCCCGCATGGGCGCTGGCGAGGAACGCCTTCCAATCGTCGCGGGAGAAGGCCAGCGCTGGGCCGCCCTTCTCCTTGCTGTCACGTACGGCGACAATCCCATCGCAGCTCGGCACGCCGGTCGCAACCTCGACGCAGTTGTTGCTGTTGTTGCTGCGGCTGGACTTGCGCCACACCGCTCCGGTCAGGTCATACATCTCGGGATAGCTCCTTAACTGCCTGGTGAATCATGTCCTTGGAGGCAGGTTGATCCAGGGCGCTGTCGCTGATACTGGTCATCGCACGGTCGAACCGGGTGACCTCGCTCGGCTCCTCGAACCAGAGTCCTCCCAGAAGAACGTCCGAGTACACCACCGGTGGCTCGACGCCGTCGGGGAACCGCAGGATCACGAAGCTGCCGGACACCAACCCGTCGTGGAGTCCAGCCGTGAAGGGTAGCACACGCACCGTGATATTCGGCCGCTCACTCATGGTCGCGAGGTGCCGAAGCTGTTCGGTCATCACCGCAGGGCCTCCGACCACCTGCCGGAGCACCGACTCACCCAGCACGGCGTCCAGCCGAACGGGATTCGGCCGGGTCAGGATCTCCTGCCGGCGCAGCCGCATCTGGACCCGTTGCTCGATCTCGTCACCGTCTCGTTCCCTGTTGTCTGGGACGCTGACCAGCGCGCGAGCGTACCCTTCGGTCTGCAACAGGCCGGGCACAAGCTGCGACTCAAAGGTGTCGATCTCGCTCGCGTCCTGTTCCAGACCGATGTACGAGTCGAAGTTCGTCTGCGCCAAAAGCTCGTGGTAGGGCTGATACCAGCCCTTGACCTTGGTCGTCTCGGCGAGCTGCACGAGCGCCTCGCGGGTGGCGGCGTCGGCCTCGTACAGCTCGCACAGGCCATGGATGTCCTGCTTGATCCGGATGCGGACCCCTGGCTTGCCGGTCTCTATCCGATAGAGGGTGGAGGGCACGCGCTCGATGTACTCGGCCGCCGCGCCCTGCGTGATGGCCTTGGCTTCGCGCAGTTCGGTCAACAGCCGTCCGAGCCTCCTGCGCGCGGCCATCGAGCCCGAGCCGTCGGGCCCAGCGGTGCCCCTCCTTGTGGTCATTCGTCCCTCCCACCCTGCAGCCTAGTCGTTCCGCGTGGATCATCACGGTCCGACCTAGACGGCGTTCGCCACAGTCCGTTGATCACGGTATACGAGCATCAAATCCCTTGTCACGATGACCTGATCCACACACCATGGTCCGCACCCCTTGTTTCGCAGTATTGCGGTTTAGGGTCTGTTGGTGTTGACTGACATACATGAGGCTCGACATCCCGCGACTCGGCGGCGCGGTCAGCCCGGCCCGGCGTAAGGCCGGTAGCCGGCACCGACACCGGCAGGTCAAGCTCCCCCAACCGAGACTCACGGCGTGTCTGCCGAACGCACCGCGACTGTGATTCTCAGCGAAGACAACCTGGAGGAAGTCATGAACGGAACCTCACCGCCCACGCAGTTCCTGCTGATCGAGCCGGTCGACCCGGTGGACGGGGCGCCTGAGTTTCCAGCCGTCGGGTGGGGTCTGGAGTACGCCGACGAGGCACTGGTCTACTTCCGGCACCCGCAGCGGGAGATCCGCGAGGTCGGCATCTTCCGCACGGTCGAGGACGCCTGGACGTTCTACCTGCAATGGGGTGAGCTGGAGCTGATCCGCCCCGGCGAGCCGGGCTGGCCTTCCCCACCTGCCCAGGCGACACCACCGCTCAGGCAGGCAGCTCCCGACAACGATCCCGCCGAGCAGCAGCGCGACGACGAGGCAGGACTCGACGACACCTGGGGGCTGCTCTGGCGGGCCTACCAGCGCCCCGGCGCGGAGCTGGCCCAGCTCATCCCCGGTGATCGGCTCAGCTGACGCCGGCGACGTCCATCGCCCGCAGCTCCTTCTTCAGCTCGGAGATCTCGTCGCGGATCCGGGCGGCCAGCTCGAACTGCAGCTCGCGGGCGGCGTTGAGCATCTGGTCGTTGAGCTCCTGGATCAGCTGGGCCAGGTCGGCGCGGGCCATGCCGGCACTCGACGGGGTGGCGGCGGCCCGGCCCTTGCTGCGGGTCTCCGGCACCGGGCCCTTGCCGCGCGACATCTGCCGTCCGGAGCCGCCGACCGACCGACCGGCGAGCGCGCCGTCGGTGTCGTCGGCCTCCCGGTAGATGTCGTCGAGGATGTCGTGGATCTTCTTGCGCAACGGCTCCGGCGAGATGCCGTTGGCCTCGTTGTACGCCACCTGCTTGGCCCGACGCCGGTTGGTCTCGTCGATCGCGTCGGTCATCGACGGGGTCATCTTGTCGGCGTACATGTGGACCTCGCCGGAAACGTTACGGGCGGCCCGGCCGATGGTCTGGATCAGCGACCGCCCGCTGCGCAGGAAGCCCTCCTTGTCGGCGTCGAGGATCGCGACGAGCGACACCTCGGGCAGGTCCAGGCCTTCGCGGAGCAGGTTGATGCCGACCAGTACGTCGTAGTCGCCCTTGCGCAGCTCGCGCAGCAGCTCGACCCGGCGCAGCGTGTCGACCTCGGAGTGCAGGTAACGCACCCGGATGCCGTGCTCCAGCAGGTAGTCGGTGAGGTCCTCGGCCATCTTCTTGGTGAGCGTGGTGACCAGCACCCGCTCGTCGCGGTCGGTGCGCAGCCGGATCTCGTGCATCAGGTCGTCGATCTGGCCCTTGGTCGGCTTGACCTTGACCTGCGGGTCGACCAGGCCGGTGGGGCGGATCACCTGCTCGACGAACTCGCCGGCCGCCTGCTCCAGCTCCCACGGCCCGGGGGTGGCGGACAGGAACACCATCTGGCCGACCCGTTCCAGGAACTCGTCGAAGCGCAGCGGCCGGTTGTCGGCGGCGCTGGGCAGCCGGAACCCGTGGTCGATCAGCATCCGCTTGCGGGAGGCGTCACCCTCGAACATGCCGCCGATCTGCGGGATCGTCACGTGCGACTCGTCGATGACGGTGACGAAGTCGTCCGGGAAGTAGTCGAGCAGGGTGTGTGGCGGACTGCCGTAGTCGCGCCCGTCGATATGCATCGAGTAGTTCTCGATGCCGGAGCAGAAGCCGACCTGGCGCATCATCTCGATGTCGTACGTGGTGCGCATCCGCAGCCGCTGCGCCTCGAGGAGCTTGCCCTGCCGGTCCAGCTCGGCGAGCCGGTCGGTCAGCTCGGCCTCGATGTCGCGGATCGCCCGCTCCATCCGCGCCGGCCCGGCGGCGTAGTGCGTGGCCGGGAAGATCAGCAGCTGGTCGACCTCGCGCACCACGTCGCCGGTCAACGGGTGCAGGTAGTAGAGCCGCTCGATCTCGTCACCGAAGAACTCGATCCGGACCGCCAGCTCCTCGTACGCAGGAATGATCTCCAGGGTGTCGCCGCGGACCCGGAACGTGCCCCGGCTGAACGACAGGTCGTTGCGGGCGTACTGGATGTCGACCAGGCGGCGCAGCAGCGAGTCGCGGTCCTGCTCGGCGCCGGCGGTGACCTTGACCGCGCGTTCGAGGTACTCCTGCGGGGTGCCGAGGCCGTAGATCGCCGAGACGGTGGCGACCACGATCACGTCGCGGCGGGTCAGCAGGGACATGGTCGCCGAGTGGCGCAGCCGCTCCACCTCCTCGTTGATCGAGGAGTCCTTCTCGATGTAGGTGTCGGTCTGCGGGATGTACGCCTCGGGCTGGTAGTAGTCGTAGTAGGAGACGAAGTACTCCACCGCGTTGTGCGGCATCAACTCGCGGAACTCCTTGGCCAGCTGGGCGCAGAGCGTCTTGTTGGGGGCCATCACCAGGGTCGGCCGCTGCAACCGCTCGACCAGCCAGGCGGTGGTGGCGCTCTTACCGGTGCCGGTCGCGCCGAGCAGCACCGAATGCCGGTCGCCACGACGCACCCGGCGCTCAAGCTCGTCGATGGCTGCCGGCTGGTCGCCGGCCGGCGAGTAGTCGCTGACGACCTGGAAACGGCCGTCCAGTCGCGGGATGTCGAGCGCCATGGCCCCAACCTACGCCGTGGGTCCGACAGAGTGCCGCCGGTCGCCGATCGGCATCGATATTGTCATTGTGTGGGTTGCCTCACCCGCGATACCGTTGCAGGGTAGGCCGCTCGCGGCGGCCGCGCGGACCACCGGCAGCGCCCATCCCGGCGCGCCACGGGTCCGGATGTTCGGGTAGCTGCCCTGGCGCCAGCCGGTGAGCGCACCCGGAGTTGTCACGCCCCGCGTGACCCGGCCGCCGCGAGCGCCCCACCTACTCATCCCCGCCGGTTGGTCCTGTCACGGCTGCCAGCCGGTCTCCTCGATCCACCGCAGCAGGTGCGGCCACGCCTGGTCGAACCACGGCTCCTTGGCTTCGGCGTACTCCCGGCTGGTCGGCCGGTCGGTGGTCAGCCGGCGCTTGGTCGCCAGGTAGTCGGCCCGCTCGCCCGGATCGGCGCGCAGGTGGTCGCGGAACGCCAACGCGTAGCGCCAGCCCGGTGAGTCGGCGACCCGCACGTGCAGGTTGACCGGTCGGCCGGGGTCGGCGTTGCCGTGCAGCCGCTTCGGCCAGCGTTCACCCGGCTGGCCGGTGCCCGGGTCGCGGCGCGGGTTGTCCCACCAGTCGCCGGAAACCCGGGGGAACCCGGCGGCGGCGAGGGCGGTGGCGCAGCCGTCGGCATCGTCCAGCGACTCTACGGTGAGCTGAATGTCGATGACGTCCTTGGCCGGCAGACCGGGCACCGAGGTGGAGCCGATGTGGTCGACCCGTCGGTCGTCGCCGACCGCCCGCCGCACCCGGGCGGCCAGCCGGTCGAACTGCTCCGGCCAGGTCGGGTCGGGCTCAGCGAGGACCGCCCGCGGCGGGCGCGGCGCGGGCCGGCCGGCCCGCAGGTTCGCCTCGTACGGCACCAGCCGGTCGCGCCAGAGCCGGTCGACGGCGGCGGTGAGGTCGTCGCGGCGGCCGTCGTTGGCCAGCAGCACGTCGGCGGCGGCGCGGCGTTGCGCGTCGTCGGCCTGGGCGCGGATCCGGGCCCGCGCGTCGTCGGGTGCCATCCCCCGGTCGCGGGTCAGCCGTTCGACGCGCAGCGTCTCGGCCGCCGACACCACGACCACCAGGTGGTACGTAGCGGCCAGCCCGGTCTCCACCAGCAGCGGCACGTCGTTGACCACGACCGCGTCGGTCGGGGCGGCGGCGGTGAGTTCGGCGGTACGGGCCCGGACCAGCGGGTGCACGATCTCCTCCAGCCGGCGCCGGGCGGCCGGGTCGGCGAAGACCCGGGCGCTTAGGGCGGGCCGGTCCAGGGCACCGTCGTTGGCGACGACGTCCGGCCCGAAGGCCGCGACGACCCGGGCCAGTCCGTCGGTGCCGGGCGCCACCACCTCCCGGGCGAGCCGGTCGGCGTCGACGATCACCGCGCCGTGTGTGGCGAGCCGGTTGGCGACGGCGCTCTTGCCGGCGCCGATGCCGCCGGTGAGACCTACCCTCAGCATGCCGCCCAGTGAACCGGATCGGCTGCCCGGCCGGTCCGCCGGGGGGCTCGTGTCCGCCAGTTCGGGTCAGTGGGTGGTCCCACAGGGTCGGGCCGCACAGTGGGCGCGGCAGACAGTGGTACGCCACGACAGACAGCGGTCCCGCCGGGCATTACGCCCGGCGGGACCGCTGTCTGTGTCAACCGGTGTTGCTATGAGGCCTCAGCTCTTGCCGCCGGCCAGCTTCTCCCGCAGCGCGGCGAGCGCCTCGTCGGTGGCGAGGGTGCCGGCCGGCTCCTCGCTGGCCCGCGACGGGGTCGAGCTGGAGGTGGCCCCACCACCGCCGCCACCGCCACCGCCCGCGGGGGCGGCGACCGGCGGAGCCGGGTTGGCGGCGGCGTCCGCGTCGGCGGCCCGGGCGGTCTGCACCTGCCGGGTGTGCGCTTCCCAGCGGTTGCGGGCCTCGGCGTACTGCTGCTCCCAGGTCTCCCGCTGCTTGTCGAAGCCTTCCAGCCACTCCCCGGTCTCCGGGTCGAAGCCTTCGGGGTAGATGTAGTTGCCCTCGTTGTCGTACGTGGCGGCCATGCCGTAGAGGGTCGGGTCGAAGTGCTCCTCGCCCTCGACGAAGCCCTCGTTGGCCTGCTTGAGCGACAGCGAGATCCGGCGACGCTCCAGGTCGATGTCGATGACCTTGACCATGACGTCGGAGCCGACCTGGACGACCTGCTCGGGGATCTCGACGTGCCGCTCGGCGAGCTCGGAGATGTGCACCAGGCCCTCGATGCCGTCGTCGACGCGGACGAACGCACCGAACGGCACCAGCTTGGTCACCTTGCCGGGCACGATCTGCTGGATCGCGTGGGTCCGGGCGAACTGACGCCACGGGTCTTCCTGGGTGGCCTTGAGCGACAGCGAGACCCGCTCGCGGTCCAGGTCGACGTCGAGCACCTCGACCTCGACCTCCTGGCCGACCTCGACCACCTCGGACGGGTGGTCGATGTGCTTCCAGGACAGCTCGGAGACGTGCACCAGACCGTCCACCCCGCCGAGGTCGACGAAGGCACCGAAGTTGACGATCGAGGAGACGACGCCCTTGCGGACCTGGCCCTTCTGCAGCTTGTTGAGGAACTCGGTGCGCACCTCGGACTGCGTCTGCTCCAGCCAGGCCCGGCGGGACAAAACCACGTTGTTACGGTTCTTGTCCAGCTCGATGATCTTGGCTTCGAGCTCGCGGCCGACGTACGGCTGCAGGTCACGGACCCGGCGCATCTCCACCAGCGATGCGGGCAGGAAGCCACGCAGCCCGATGTCCAGGATCAGACCGCCCTTGACCACCTCGATGACCGAGCCGCGGACGACCCCGTCCTCATCCTTGATCTTCTCGATCGTGCCCCAGGCGCGCTCGTACTGGGCGCGCTTCTTCGACAGGATCAGCCGGCCTTCCTTGTCCTCCTTCTGCAGGACAAGGGCTTCGATGTGGTCGCCCACCGAGACAACGTCGGCTGGGTCCACGTCGTGCTTGATCGACAACTCGCGCGAGGGGATGACACCCTCGGTCTTGTAGCCGATGTCGAGCAGGACCTCGTCCCGGTCGACCTTGACGACGGTACCTTCCACGATGTCGCCGTCGTTGAAGTACTTGATGGTCTCGTCGATCGCCGCGAGGAAGGCTTCCTCGGTGCCGAGGTCGTCGACGGTGACCTTGGGGGCGCTCGAGGTGGCCTCGATGCTGCTCGTCATGTGGGCGGTTGCTCCGGATCGGATGGGTGTCACTGCTGGCTTGTCGTTGCGGTGACCTGGCATGGCTCACGGATCCGCCGGCGGGCACACCGCGACGATGACGTCTTCGTCACCGACCGTGACCGAGGGGATCATCGACCGCCGCTGCCATCATCGGATGTAACCGCCGACCGCGGACCTGCTCCCTGCCGAGGCACACGATCCGCGAGCGCATCGACTAGCCTACCGGTTGCATTACCACAGCGTGCAAGCCCTCCCGGGAGCTATCGGGGCGCGCATGTCGGTGGTTGGGAAAAATCGGACCCACAGGCGGGGATTCCCGCGCTTTCAGAGGCACGCCGTGACGGAGATCACAGCTGTTTCGCGGGCCGCCAAGCCTAGCACGCCGGGCCGGTAACGCTCCCACGCGGCGCTGCCCGTACTGTCTGCGCCGTGACCACCGCGACGCCCACGCCCGGCGGCGGACCCGACGGCGGGCCGGACTCCGACCTCCTCCCGGATTCCGACCAACTCAGAGTGACCAGGAACGAGGTCACCGATCAGCAGGCCCGGCAGGCCAACCGACGCTGGTGGGACTCCGACGCCGACGCCTACCAGGCCGAGCACGGCGGGTTCCTCGGCGACGCCGAGCTGCGCTGGTGCCCGGAAGGGCTGCGGGAGGCCGATGCCGGGCTGCTCGGCGCCGTCGCCGGGCGGCGGGTGCTCGAACTGGGCTGCGGGGCCGCCGCCGGCAGCCGGTGGCTCGCCCGGCAGGGTGCCCGTACCGTCGCCCTGGACCTGTCGGCGGGCATGCTGCGCCAGGCCGTCGCCGGGGCCGACCGCACCGGCGTACGGGTGCCGCTGGTCCAGGCCGACGCACTGACGCTGCCGTTCGTCGACGCCGCGTTCGACACCGTCTGGACCGCGTTCGGCGCGGTGCCGTTCGTCGCCGACTCGGCCGCCGTGATGCGCGAGGTGCACCGGGTGCTGCGCCCCGGCGGGCGCTGGGTCTTCGCCGTCACCCACCCGATGCGCTGGATCTTCCTCGACGACCCGGGCGAGCGCGGCCTGGTCGCGGTGCACTCCTACTTCGACCGGCGACCGTACGTGGAGACCGACGACGACGGCACGCCCAGCTACGTCGAGCAGCACCGTACGCTCGGCGACCGGGTCCGGGAACTCGTCGCCGCCGGGTTCCGGCTGCTGGACGTCGTCGAGCCACCGTGGCCGGACGGGCACGAACAGATCTGGGGGCAGTGGAGTCCGCTGCGCGGCCGGCTCTTCCCCGGCACCGCGATCTTCGTCGCCGACCGGCCGCCCACGGCTGGCTGAGACGGCCGACGCGCGCCGCGCCGCACCGGTCGCCGGCCCTCGCCAACACCCCGACGACCGTACGCTGACCGGGTGAGCGCCGAGCCGATCCATCCTGCCGCAGCGTCCGGCGGGGCGCGGACCGCACCGTGGCAGCCGGACCCGGTCCGGCAGCAGCTGGCTGACTACAGCATCGAAGACGTCCTCGCCCTGCCCGCCGACGCCCCCCGCGTCGAACTCCTCGACGGAGTCCTCACCGTGGTTCCCTCCCCCACTCTCGACCACCAGGACATCTCGTCCCTGCTCTGCGCCTGGCTGCGCCGGCACGCGCCGGACGGCTACCGGGCCACCCAGGCGGTCGGGGTCGCCGTCGGGCCACGCAACACCTACGAGCCCGACGTGCTGCTGCACCGCGCCGAAGGCAGCCGCGACCGGCACTACCTGACCCCCGACGAGGTGCTGCTGGTCGTCGAGGTGGTCTCACCGGCCACCCGCCGCCGGGACCGGTTCCACCGGCCCGCCGGGTACGCCGCCGTCGGCATCGGCCACTACTGGCGGGTCGAGCAGAACCCGGTGCGGATCTACGCCTACCAGCTCGGCGACCGGCCGGGCGCCAGCGGCGAGCGGGAGTACGCCCTCGTCGCCGAGTCCGCCGATCTGCTCGAACTCGACGCCCCGTTCCCGGTGAAGCTGCCGATCTCCGAGATCACCCCGTAGATCCCGGCCCGCCGGGATTGCCGGCCCGGCCAGTGGGTACCCGGCCGCCATGGCGAGGAACAAACGCCCCCGCGAGGGCGACCGGCCCGAGCAGCGGCCCGGCCGACCGGTCGAGCACCCCCGACCCGGTGACCGGGTCAACTGGCGCAGCCACGGGGTGACCGTGCCGGGCACCGTCGAAGAGGAGATCACCACCCGGCGGAAGTCCGCCGGACGTACCGTGGTCGCCGATCCGGAACATCCGCAGTACCGGGTCCGTAGCGACAAGTCCGGCCGCGACGCGGTACACAAGCCGGAGGCGTTGCGCCGTGCCGAGTGACCGCACCCGCACCGCCGGGCACCGGCCGACCCGGACCGACACCTCCGACGGCGCCGCCGCGTACCGGGAGTTCGTCGAAGCGGTCAACATGAGCCCGGGTGAGTTGGAGAAGTGGCTGCGGACCCCGGAGTCGACCGCCGCCGGGCAGCACCACGACGGCGGCGAGTCGGTCGGGCACGCCTCCGGCCGCCGAATCGTCGACCTGCTACGGACCAAGCGGGAGGCGCTGTCCGACGACGACTACGCCCACATGCGCAAGGTGGTCGGGTACGTGCACCGGCACCTGGCCCAGCGCCCGTCCGGCGACGTCAGCGACACCCGGTGGCGGCACTCGCTGATGAACTGGGGCCACGACCCGCTGAAGGCGTGACCGGCGGCTGGCCGCGGTCGGTGCGGGCCGGCCCGTTCGGAGTCGGGTCACCGGGCGGTCAGTGCCCTGCAGTGTGCCAGTCGGTGCCGACCCCGACGGAGACCTCCAGCGGCACCGACAGCGGGTGGGCGCCGCCCATTTCGCGGCGGACCAGGCTCTCCAGCTCGGCCCGCTCCCCCGGCGCCACCTCGAAAACCAGTTCGTCGTGCACCTGCAGCAGCATCCGCGACCGCAACGACGAGGTGCGCAGTGCGGTGTCGACGTGCAGCATCGCCACCTTGATCAGGTCGGCGGCGGAGCCCTGGATCGGGGCGTTGAGCGCCATCCGCTCGGCCATCTCCCGACGCTGCCGGTTGTCGCTGACCAGGTCAGGAAGGTAACGACGGCGGCCGAGGATGGTGGAGGTGTAGCCGTCCTGACGGGCTTGGCCGACCAACGCCTGCAGGTAGTCACGGACCCCACCGAACCGGCGGAAGTACTCCTCCATCAGCGCCTTCGCCTCGTCGGTGGCGATGCCGAGCTGCTGGGACAGGCCGAAGGCGCTCAGCCCGTACGCCAGCCCGTAGTTCATCGCCTTGATCCGCCGACGCTGCTCGGCGTCGACAGACTCCAACGGCGCCTGGAACACCGACGCGGCGGTGACGGCGTGGAAGTCCTCGCCAGAGTTGAATGCGTCGATCAGTGCCTCGTCGCCGGACAGGTGCGCCATGATCCGCATCTCGATCTGGCTGTAGTCGGCGGTCAGCAACGATTCGTAGCCGGCCCCGACCACGAACGCCCGCCGGATCCGGCGGCCCTCCTCGGTGCGGATCGGGATGTTCTGCAGGTTGGGGTCGGTGGAGGAGAGCCGACCGGTGGCGGCCACCGTCTGGTTGAAGGTGGTGTGGATCCGGCCGTCGTCGGAGATCGACTTGAGCAGCCCGTCGACGGTCGACTTGAGCCGGGCCACGTCGCGGTGGCGCAGCAGGTGGGCCAGCAGCGGATGCTCGGTCTGGGCGAACAGCCACTGCAGCGCGTCGGCGTCGGTGGTGTAACCGGTCTTGATCTTCTTCGTCTTGGGCAGCCCCAGGTCGGTGAAGAGGATCTCCTGCAGCTGCTTGGGCGAGCCGAGGTTGAACTCGCGCCCGATCACCCCGTACGCGGCCTGGGCGGCGGCCTTGACCTCGGCGGCGAACTGCGCTTCCAGCTCGGTCAGGTACTCGGTGTCGGCGGCGATGCCGGCCTGCTCCATGCCGGCGAGGACCTCGACCAGCGGCAGCTCGACGTCGGCGAGCAGCCGGGTGGAGGCGTCCCCGTCGCGGGCCAGCTCGGCGTCGATCGCCGCCGCCAGGTCGAGGGTGGCCCGGGCGCGCAGCATCAGGTTCTGCTCGACCTCGCTCTGCGGGCCGAGCCCGTCGAGGGTGAGCTGGCCGTCGTCCGGGGCGTCGACCCGCAGCTCCCGGTGCAGGTAGCGCAGCGCCAGGTCGATTAGGTCGTAGGAGCGCTGGTCCGGCCGGGCCAGGTAGGCGGCAAGCGCGGTGTCCCGGTCGATGCCGTCCAGCGACCAGCCGTGCGCGGCGAACGCCAGCCGGGCCGGTTTGCTGTCGTGCAGCACCTTGCGCCGCCGGTCGTCGGCGAGCCAGCCGGCGACCGCCGCCTCGTCGGCGGCGTCCAACGCGGCCGGGTCGAACCAGGCGGCGGCCCCGACTGCGGTGGCCACCGCGATCGCGGTCAGGGTGCCGGTGCCCCGGCCGAAGCTGCCGGCGACCGCGACGCCGACGCTGGCGCCGGCCGGGGCGTGCTCGGCCAGCCAGGGGGCGACCGCCCCAGCGCCGAGCACCTCGCCGGCCAGGTCGAAGCCGGCTTCGGCCTCCGGCTCGACGGCGTCGAGGTACTGGTAGAGCCGGTCCCGCAGGATCCGGAACTGCAGGCTGTCGAAGACCTGGTGGACGGCTTCCCGGTCCCACCCGGTCCACTTGGCGTCGGCGGTTGCCACCGGTAGCTCCAGGTCGGCGATCAACCGGTTGAGCTCGTAGTTGCGCAGCACGTCGGCAAGGCGCTCACGCAGGCTCTGCCCCGCCTTGCCCTTGATCTTGTCGACCTGGGCGACGACGCCGTCCAACCCACCGTACTGGCTGATCCACTTGGCGGCGGTCTTCGGACCGACCCCGGGCACCCCGGGCAGGTTGTCGCTGGACTCGCCGACCAGGGCGGCCAGGTCGCGGTAGTGCTGCGGGCCGACCCCGTACCGGGCGGTGACCGCCGCCGGATCCATCCGGGCCAGGTCGGAGACGCCCTTACGCGGGTACAGCACGGTGATCCGGTCGTCGATCAGCTGGAAGGCGTCCCGGTCGCCGGTGCAGATCAGCACGTCCATCCCGGCGTCGCGGCCCTCGCAGGCCAGCGTGGCGATGATGTCGTCGGCCTCGTAGTTCTCCTTGCTGACGAACGGGATCCGCAGCGCGTCGAGGACCTCCTGGACCAGGCTGACCTGGCCGGCGAAGTCGGTCGGGCTCTCCGATCGGCCGGCCTTGTACTCGGCGTACCGCTCGGTGCGAAACGACCGGCGGGACACGTCGAAGGCGACCACGATGTGGGTCGGCCGCTCGTCACGCAGCACGTTGATCAGCATCGAGGTGAAGCCGTAGACCGCGTTGGTCGGCTGGCCGGTGCTGGTGGAGAAATTCTCCACGGGCAGCGCGAAGAACGCCCGGTAGGCCAGCGAATGGCCGTCGAGCAGCAGCAGGCGGGGCGCATCGTCGGTCACGTCAAGCGACTCTAGTCGTGGGGTACGACACCGTGCCGGGCGGCTCGGCAGGGTCACAGCACCTTGCTGAGGAAGGCTCGGGTCCGGTCGTGCCGCGGGTCGGCCAGGACCTGCCGGGGTACGCCCGACTCGACCACCACCCCGCCGTCCATGAAGGCCAGCGAGTCACCGACCTCCCGGGCGAAACCGATTTCGTGGGTCACCACGATCATCGTCATCCCGTCCCGGGCCAGGTCCCGCATCACGTCCAGCACCTCGCCGACGAGTTCCGGGTCCAGCGCGCTGGTCGGCTCGTCGAACAGCATCAGCTTGGGCCGCATGGCCAGCGCGCGGGCGATCGCCACCCGCTGCTGCTGCCCGCCGGACAGCTGCCCCGGGTAGGCGTCCGCCCGGTCCGCCAGACCAACCCGGTCCAGCAGCGCCGCCGCCAGCTCACGGACCGCCGGCCGGGGCTGGCGGCGGACCCGCAGCGGCGCCTCCATCACGTTGTCCAGCGCGGTCATGTGCGGAAACAGGTTGAACCGCTGGAACACCATGCCGATTTGCTGGCGCTGCGCGGCCACCTCCCGGGCGGGCAGCTCGTGCAGTCTGCCGCGCCGCTGCCGGTAGCCGACCAGTTCCCCGTCCACCCGGATCCGCCCGGCGTCGATCTTCTCCAGGTGGTTGATGCAGCGTAGGAAGGTCGACTTGCCGGAGCCGGACGGCCCGATCACGCAGCACACCTCACCGGGCCGGACCGCCAGGTCCACCCCGGTGAGCACGTCGACCGAGCCGAACGACTTGTGCACGTTCTCGGCGTGCACCATCAGGGTGTCCGACCCGACGGGCGGCGCGGTCATCAGGTCCCCTTCGCAGCAACGGTGCCGAAGCCGCGGGAGAACCGCCGTTCGACGAAGGACTGGCCGACCATCAGCACGCTGGTCAGCGCCAGATACCACAGGCAGGCGGCGACCAGCATCGGAAAGACCTGGAAGGTCCGCGAGCCGACCGCCGACAGTTGGAAGAACAGCTCGTTGGTGACCGGTACGAAGGCCAGCAGCGAGGTGTCCTTGAGCATCGCGATGGTCTCGTTTCCGGTCGGCGGCACGATCACCCGCATCGCCTGGGGCAGCACCACCCGACGCAGGGTCAGACCCTGGCTCATGCCGAGCGCGGCGCACGCCTCGGCCTGGCCGGGGTCGACCGAGCCAATGCCGGCGCGGACGATCTCCGCCATGTAGGCGGCCTCGGACAGCGCCAGCCCGAGCAGGCCGGCGACGAAACCACTGATCGCGGTCCGGGCGTCGAAGCCCCAGATCCGGGCCTCGAAGTCGGTGACGCCGAACAGCGCGCCGAGTTGCCGGTCGAACGGCAGCCCGAACTCCAGCCGTTCCCAGAGGATGCCGAGGTTGCCGAAGAGCACCAGCAGCACCACCCGGGGTACCGCCCGGAAGAACCAGGTGTAGAGCCAGGCGACGCCGGCCAGGACCGGGTTGCCGGACAGCCGCAGCACCGCGACCAGCACCCCGAGCGCGACGCCGATCACCATCGCGAGCAGGGTCATCGTGATGGTGGTCCGCACGCCTTCGACGATCGGCGGCCGGAACATGTTGTCGACCATGAACGTCCACTGGAACCGGTCGTTGGTGACCAGCAGGTGGACGAACATCGCGGCGAGTACGGCGAGCACGCCGACCGCCAACCAGCGGCCCGGCCGGCGCACCGGCACCGCCCGGATCGGCTCGGGTCGGTCACGGGCCGGCTCCGGCGGCCCGGACCCACGCGGAGGCGGCCCGGACCCACGCGGAGGCGGCCCGGACTCGGGCGAGGGCGGCCCGGGTGGGGGTGCCTCCCCAGACGGCGTCACGCCGTCCGGGGAGGAAGGGTTGGCCGCGGACATCGGCAGCCGGGGCTCAGGGGTTGACGGCCGGGTCGGTGATCCCGCCCGCCTCGACGCCCCAGTTGCTCAGCGCCTGCTCGTAGCCGCCGTCGGCGATGATCGCGTCAAGCGCCTCGGCCAACGCCTCGGCGAACCCGGTCTGGTCCTGGGCCACCACGTAGCCGTACGGCGCCGAGTCGTAGATGTCGCCGGACAGTTCCAGCTCGCCGTTGGTTTGCTGAACCGCGTACGCGCAGACCGGCGAGTCGGCCAGCATGGCGTCGTTCTTTCCGGAGACCACCGAGGTGGTCGCCTGGTCCTGCCCCTGGAACTGTTCGATGACGATCTCCGGGTCACCGGCGTCAACGCACGCCGCCGAGCGGGCCTCGATGTCCTCCACCTGCACGGTGCCGGCCTGGACCGCCACCCGCTTGCCGCAGGCGTCGTCCGGGTCGACCGGTTCCCCGGCCCGCGACGCCCACTGGGTGCCGGCCGAGAAGTACGACACCATGTCGACCTGGGCCTTGCGCTCGTCGTTGATGGTGAACGAGGAGACCCCGATCTCGTACTTGCCGGACATCACCCCGGGGATGATGTCGTCGAACTGACTGGGCACGTACTCAGTGGTCAGGCCGAGCTTGCCCGCGACGGTGTTGAACAGGTCGACGTCGAACCCGATGACGGTGCTTCCGTCGGTGTCGAGGAACTCCGCCGGAGCGTAGGTCGCGTCGACGCCGACCAGGATCTTGCCGTCGGCCTTGATCTCGTCGGGGACGAGCGCGGCCAGTTCGTCGTCGGCCGACGCGCTCGGCGCGTCGCCGCCGGGCTGTTCGACGCTGTCCTGCTCACCGCAGCCGGCGACGGCCAGCAGGAGAGCGAGCGCCCCGGCGAAGCCGGCGGCGGCCCGCCGGATCCGGTGATGTGAGGTGGTCACGTTTCCTCCGAGGGGGTGGTCGGGTCGTACCGGTGCCGGGTCAGGCGACACCGAGGTACGCCTCCTTGACGGCCGGGTCGTGCAGCAGGTCGGCGCCGGTGCCGGACTTGACGATCCGACCGGTCTCCAGCACGTACGCGCGGTGCGCCCGGGACAACGCCTGTTGGGCGTTCTGCTCGACCAGCAGGACCGTGGTGCCCTGCTGGTTGATCTCCACGATGATGTCGAAGATCTGCTGGATCAGCATCGGGGCGAGCCCCATCGACGGCTCGTCGAGCAGCAGCAGCTTCGGGCGGCTCATCAGCGCGCGGCCCACGGCGAGCATCTGCTGCTCGCCGCCGGACAGCGTGCCGCCGTGCTGCCTGCGGCGCTCGGCCAGCCGGGGGAACAGGCCCAGCACCCGGTCCAGATCGGCGGCGATACCGGCGCGGTCGCGCCGGGTGTACGCCCCCATGTCGAGGTTCTCCAGCACCGTCATGCCGGGGAAGATGCCCCGGCCCTCCGGTGCCTGGCACAGTCCGCGCCGGACCCGCAGGTCGGCCCGGAGCTTGGAGATGTCCTCGCCGTCGAAGGTGATCCGCCCGGCGGCGATCGGCCGGATGCCGGAGATCGCCCGCATGGTGGTGGACTTGCCGGCGCCGTTGGCACCGATCAGGGCGACGATCTCGCCCTCGTTCACCGTCAGGCTGATGCCGTGCAGCGCCTGGATCCGCCCGTACAGCAGGCTGACGTCGTCGATCTCAAGCAACATCGTCGGGCACTCCCAGATAGGCGGCGATCACCCGGTGGTCGTCCCGCACCTCGGCGGGCAGGCCTTCGGCGATCTTCTTTCCGAACTCCAGCACCACGATCCGGTCGGTGACCCCCATGACCAGACGCATGTCGTGCTCGATCAGCAGCACGGTGACGCCCCGGTCGCGGATCTGCCGAATCAGCTGGAGCAGCTCCTCCTTCTCCGCCGGGTTGAACCCGGCCGCCGGCTCGTCGAGGCAGAGCAGCGCCGGGCTGGTGGCCAGCGCCCGGGCGATCTCCAGCCGCCGCTGTTCGCCATACGACAGGTTGCGGGCCATCTCGTTGATCCGGTGGCCGATGCCGACGAAGTCCAGCAGCTCGCGGGCCTTCTCCCGGCCGTCACGTTCCTCGCGCCAGTGCCTCGGCAGCCGTAGCATCGCCGAGACGACGCTGGTCTTGTGGTGGGCGTCCGCGCCGACCTGAACGTTCTCCAGGGCGGTCATCTCGGGGAAGAGCCGGATGTTCTGGAACGTCCGGGCCATGCCCATCTTGGTAATCTGGTGGCGCTTCTTGCCGGTGATCCGCTGACCGCGGAACCGGATCTCGCCCTCGGTCGGCCGGTAGATGCCGGTCATCGCGTTGAAGCAGGTCGTCTTGCCGGCCCCGTTCGGTCCGATCAGACCGAGGATCTCGCCCTTGTAGAGGGTGAAGTTCACGTCGTCCAGGGCGACCACGCCGCCGAAGCGCAGCGTGACGTGGTCGACCTCGAGCAGGGGTTCGCGGGTCGCGGCGGTCGGGCCGGTCCCGGTCGCTTCGGTGTCAGCCACCGACGGCCACCTCCTTACGGCGGTCCTTGAACTCGGCGGATCGTCGCCGGTTGGCGATCAGGCCCTGCGGCCGGAAGATCATCATGACCACGAGAGTCAGGCCGAAGACCAGGAACCGGTACTCGTAGAGTTCGATGCCGAACATCTCGATGCCCCGGAAGCGTTCGATCAGGTACGCCACCAGGCCGCCGCCGACGATCGCGCCGACGATGTTGCCGGAGCCACCGAGGATCACCGCCGCCAGGATGATGATCGAGTTGAGCAGCTCGAAGTTCTGCGAGCTGACGAAGTTCTGCTTGCCGGCGAACAACGCGCCGGCCAGGCCACCGATCGCCGCGCCCATGGCGAACGCCCACAGCTTGAACTTGAAGGTGGGCACCCCCATCAGCTGGGCGGCGTCCTCGTCCTCCCGGATCGAGACCCAGGCCCGGCCGACCCGGCTGCGGTTGAGGTTGCTGACCAGGATCACCACCACGATGATCAGGGTGAGCACCAGCCAGTAGTACGGGCGGGCATCGAGTACGCCGAAGACCGGTTTGCCGTCGGCGTACTCGCCGGGCGGGTGCGGGATCTGGTTGAGCCCGCGCTGGCCCTTGAGGAACTCGGAGCTGACCGCGGCGATCCGGATCATCTCGGCGAAGCCGAGGGTGACGATCGCCAGGTAGTCGCCGCGCAGCCGCAGGGTCGGGGTGCCGAGCATCAGACCGGAGATCATCGTGATGCCGATCGCCAGTGGCAGCGCCATCTCCCACTGCCAGAGCGTCTGGAGGTCGCTGCTGGGTGAGGTGAGCACCGCGACCGTGTACGCCCCGACGGCAAAGAAGCCGAAGTACCCGAGGTCGAGCAGGCCGGCGAAACCGATCACGATGTTCAGCCCGACCGCCAGCAGCACGTAGATGGAGACGGTGAACAGCACCTGACCGAAGTTGGACTCGGTGGTCGGGATCGGCCCGAGGTGCTGATAGAAGCCTTCGTTGGGCAGGGCGTAGAAGAACACCACCACGGCGGCGATCAGCACCCAGCGGGTCCACTTGGGCATCTGGTGCCAGCGGTCGGCGAGCTGGCCGCGTGCGTCGTGCAGCTTGGTCCGCAGACTGGTCATACCCGCGCCCTCCCCAGGGATTCGCCGAGCAGGCCGGTCGGCCGGAACATCAGCAGGACGACCAGCACGGCGAAGGCCACGAAGTCCTTCCACTGCGTACCGAACAGGCCGGAGGCGTAGTTCTCGACCACGCCGAGCAGGAAGCCGCCAAGCAGCGCACCGCGCAGGTTGCCGATCCCGCCGAGCACGGCGGCGGTGAACGCCTTGAGCCCGAGCAGGAAACCGACACTGTAGGTGAGCACCCCGATGCGGACGTTGTAGAGCAGGCCGGCGACACCGGCCATCAGGCCGCCCATCACGAAGATGATCATGATGATCCGGTCCTTGTTGACCCCCATCAGCGCGGCTGTGTTCGGGTCCTGGGCGACCGCCCGCACGCCCCGGCCCATTCGGCTGCGGTTGATGAAGAAGTCAAGGCCGATCATCATGCCCAGCGCCGCGACGACGGTCAGCACCTGCACGATGCTGACCGGCACGCCGGCGACGGTGAACCACGTCTCGTTGCTGACGATGGTCGGCAGGCCCTGCGGCAACCGCCGGGTGTAGATCCCGAACGCCTCGGCCATCACGATGGATGCGCCGATCGCGGTGATCAGGAAGGCCAGCGGCGGCGCGTTGCGCTTGCGCAACGGCCGGTACGCGACCCGTTCGACCAGGGTCGCGGTCGCTGCCGACGCCAGCGCCGCGGCGACCATCGCGATCAGGAAGTAGAAGACGATCTGGCCCACTCCGCTGACCACCGAGTCCTGGGTCAGGCCGAGCGCGCCCCAGGTCCACAGCGCGGCGAACGCGCCGGCGATGAAGACCTCGGAGTGGGCGAAGTTGATGAGTCTGAGCACGCCGTAGACCAGCGTGTAGCCCAGCGCGACCAGGGCATAGATGGCGCCCTGTGTCAAGCCGGTCGTGGTGAGCTCTCCGAAGTTCGAGAGCAGTCCGTTGACGTCCAAGGAGGGTGCTCCATCGAGGGCTGGGAAAAGAGTCGGGTGCGGCCGGGAGCGTGCTCCCGGCCGCACCCGCTAGACAGCTGATCTCGCCGATCGGGCGGATCAGGGCTTGGGGATCTCCTGGTCCGCCACGACCTCGCCGTCGACGACCTTGAACGCCCAGACGACAACCTGGTTGACGTCCATCTCGCCCTTCTCGTCGAACTTGTAGCTGGCCGCGACGCCTTCGCCCTCGTAGCCACGCACCCACTCGAGCAGTGCCTCGCGGGTGGTGTTGCCCTCCTTGATGCCCTCGAGCATGATGTTCGCCGCGTCGTAGGCGGTGTCGCTGTAGGTGCCCGGCTGGCTGCCGTGCAGCGCCTCGTAGTCGGCGGCGAAGCTACCCCGCGCCTCGGTTGCCGGCTGGCAGGGGCAGGTGAGAATGGTGCCCTCGGCCGCAGCCGCTCCGGCCGACTCGATGAACGCCGGGTCGTTGACGCCGTCACCGGCAACCATCGTCGCGGTGACGCCCGTGTCGGTGAGCTGCTTACGGATCAGGCCGGCCTCCTGGTAGTAGCCACCGAAGAAGATTGCGTCCGCCTCCGAGGAACGCACCTTGGTGACGGTCGCGGAGAAGTCGACCTGCTTGCCCTCGCCCTGGACCTTGTCGGAGTCGACAACCAGGTCACCGAGGACGTTCTTGACCTCGTCGGCCAGCCCGGCGCCGTACGCCGACTGGTCGTCGATGACGAAGACCTTCTCCGCGTTCAGCACGTCACGGATGTAGACACCGGCGGCCGGACCCTGGCTCAGGTCGTTGCCGACGCCCCGGAAGAAGGTCGGCCAGCCCTGGTCGGCCAGGCTGGGCCGGGTCGCCGACGGGGTGATGGTGACCAGCCCGGCTTCGGCGAACAGCGGACCGGCCGCTTCCGACTCACCGGAGTACGCCGGACCGACGATGCCGAGCATCTTGTCGTCGTCGATGGCCCGCTGGGCCAGGCCCGGCGCCTGGTCCGGGCTGCCCTGCGAGTCCAGCCCAACCAGCTCGACCTTGCAGTCCGGGTTCGCCTCGTTGTACTGCTCGACCGCGAGCGCCGCGCCGTTGTTCTCGTTGATGCCGAGCGCCGCCGAGGGGCCGGTCAGCGCCCCGAAAAAGGCGATCTTGTAACCACACGCATCGCCGCCAGCTTCCGTGGTGTCGCCATCGCCGCTGCCGCAGGCGGCGCCGCCCGCGACGAGCGCCATCATGGCGACGCCGCCGAGCACGCGGACAAGATTACGCTTCAAGGCTCGAAACCCTCCTAGATCCAATTGGCCCGAACCACCCACTGCCGATTGGCTCTTGCGGGAAGCACGCACCCGGCCGCTATCCCGGCCTTGGGGCGGGACGCTATCCCACCTGCCTGGCACGCCGTAAGGTCCAGGAAGGGCCGTTGACAAAAACGTTACGTAGCGTGGCCTGACTGCCCGTATGGCTGTAACACGCGTCGGCTGTCATCCCCCGACGTCGATCCCGGGC
Source organism: Micromonospora sp. LOL_014 (assembly GCF_048060245.1). Classification (NCBI taxonomy): domain Bacteria; kingdom Bacillati; phylum Actinomycetota; class Actinomycetes; order Micromonosporales; family Micromonosporaceae; genus Micromonospora; species Micromonospora sp. LOL_014. The sequence goes on along the minus strand of NZ_JBHMIP010000023.1, from coordinate 65,972 downwards.
TCGTCTCACTACTGCTGCTGCTGGCTGGCGGCCTCACCGGGCGTCTCGGCCAGGATCCGGTCGGCGACGTCCCGCATGGTCATCCGGTGGTCCATCGCCATCCGCTGGATCCACTTGAACGCCTGCGGCTCGGTCATGCCGTAGGAGGTCATCAACATGCCCTTGGCCCGCTCGACGACCTTGCGGGTCTCCAGCCGGTCGGTCAGCCCGGCGACCTCGGACTCCAGCGCGGCCACCTCGGAGTAGCGGGACAGCGCGATCTCGATCGCCGGCACCAGGTCACTCTTCTGGAACGGCTTCACCAGGTACGCCATCGCACCCGCCGCCCGGGCCCGCTCCACCAGGTCCCGCTGGCTGAAGGCGGTGAGGATGACCACCGGGGCGATCCGGCCACCGGCGATCCGCTCGGCCGCCGCCAACCCGTCCATGATCGGCATCTTGATGTCAAGGATGACCAGGTCGGGCTTGAGCTCCTCGGCGAGCCGGACGGCCGTCTCGCCGTCCCCGGCCTCGCCAACCACGTCGTAGCCCTCCTCCAGGAGCATCTCCGCCAGATCGAGGCGGATCAGCGCCTCGTCCTCCGCGATCAGCACCCGCCTGCGCTCGGCACCCGCCTGCGTGTCGGCCACGTACCCCTACCCCCAACGCTTGCCACCCGACACCCACCGGGTTGGGTGTCGCCGCCTTCAGCGTAGTAGGTAGGCTTGGCATAGCCAGGCCCCAGACCCGACAAAGGTCCCCGTACTCCAACCGGTAGAGAGACGGAGCTCAAACCTCCGACAGTGTGGGTTCGAATCCCACCGGGGGCACCACCCAGCAGGACGCGACCCTTCCGGTCCGGCGGGCCGGACTCGATGTCAGCGCTGTCCTGCCGCTGTCTCCCCGCTTCCGCTTCGCAGCATCGGCGGGTAGAGCTCGGTCGCCCCACCGGCACGGTAGAGCGCGGCGGGTCGGCCCACGTCGGTCACCCGGCGGTGGCCGGTAGGGACCAGAAAGTCGTCGGCGTTGACCACCTTCCGGTGGAAGTTGCGGGGATCGATGCCCATCCCCCACACCACCTCGTACACCCGCCGCAGCTCGGTGATGGTGAAGGTTGGCGGGCAGAACGCCGTCGCCAGCGTCGTGTACTCCAGTTTGGCGCGGGCCCGCTCGACTCCGTCGGCCAGGATCGCGGCGTGGTCGAAGGCGAGGTCGTCCGGGCCGAGCTCGTCGACCGGCGTCCACCTGGCGTGTCGCGCGTCGGTGCCGGCCGCCGGCAGCGGCAGGTCCGGAGCGAGCGCGAGGTACGCGATGCTGACCACCCGGCCACGCGGATCACGCCCGGGCTCGGTGTAGCTGTACAGCTGTTCGAGGTGGAGGGCGCGGCCATCGATCCCGGTCTCCTCGGCGAGCTCCCGCAGGGCGGCGGCGCCGGCGTCCTCAGTGGCGCCAACGAACCCTCCAGGTAGGGCGGTCCTGCCCAGGAAGGGTGGCTTGCCTCGTTCGATCAGCAGCACGTGCAACCGCTCGTCTCGCACGGTCAACACGACCAGGTCAACCGTCAGTGACACTAGGGTCACTACTCCTCGACCGTTCACGGCCTGAGTGTATCCAATCGTCACCTTGACGATAACCGATTGCCCACTTACGCTTGGTAACTAATCTCGTCATCTTGACGAGATCTATCGCCTAACCGTGGCGGCCCGAGCACCGCCCGATCGTTCGTCCAACCCGCCAACCGATGTCAGCACCCTCCCTGGAGGTCACCCCCATGACCGATCAGTTCTCCCCCGTGCCACCGCAGCGGCCGCCTACGCCGCAACCGGCAACGCCGCCGCAACCGGCGGTGGCAGTGGCGCCCGCTGCGGCTACCCGACACCTCGTCGTCGGTGCGTACCTTGACGAGCGGTTCTGCCGAGCCGCGCTACGGGAGGTGTACGACCAGCCGACCCGGGCGGTGGCACCGTCCTACGGGTTCGACCTCGGCACCGTGCTCGGGCACTGCCGCCAGGCCGGGCGCATCCTCACGATCCGGGACTCCGTCATCGTCGGAACGCTGTTCCTCAGTTTCTGCATCGGAGGGTTCGGCATCCTAGCGACCGGCATGCTGCTCGGCGCCGTGCAGTCGGTTGTCTCGATAGTCCGGTTGGTCCGCGACTCTCTGCACCGGACAGCCGTCAACGAGTCGCGACGGCTGAGCCGGATCGTTGGCTCCGCCGTCACGAGTCTGGTCAGCATCGGCGCGTTCTGGCTGTTCCTGGCGCTGCTTTTCGGCTCCGCCAGTCTCCTGGTGACCAGTCAGGCGTTCCAAGGCGAAGACCCCGTCACGAGCGTACTGGTAGTCGTCCATATCGGAGCCGTGACGGCTCTGTGCGCCGCGTTCGGGCCCACCGTTGTCGCCAACATCGTCCGGTGGCACGAGGCCGCGCAGCATGGGCCCGCTAGCCGTCCGCCGGCCCCGCCGTCGGACGGCCGGATCCAGGAGATCCTGCGGCAGCAGGGCGGGAACACCATTGTCTACTCCGGCTACTCTCCCTTCGTCGGATCGGGAAAGGTCCTGGGAATCTCGGACCTGGCCGTCCGGATGATCCGCCCGCAACAGGGCTTCGATGACCAGTCCTCCGAGTCGCAGCGGGAAATCGACGAACTTCCTTTCGCTGCGGAGCAGCTCGTCGGATACGTCCGGGACCGGCTCGCGACGCTCAGTCAGACGGACTCGCCGGAGCACCTGTTGCCGGGTCTGACAGTGGTGGACAAAGTCTTTACGGCGGGCACCGAGACCACCGAACTAGCCCAAATGACCTGGGGACCGGCGATGGTGGACATAATCCGGCAGCCGCGCGACGCCCGCCGGCACTACCTTGCCTGCCAGGTCACCTCCTGGCGGGGCGAGCTGGTCACCACCGTGTACGCGCACTTCGCGCTGCAGGGCCGCACGCTCTACCTCGAGATCGCCACCTGCGCGCTGGCCCCGTGCCGCGACGAGTACCGGATCGTCGACGACGTCAGCAGCATCGGACTACTGCCCTACGCCAGGGCCGCCCTGTCCGGTCTGGCCGAATCACCGCAGGTGGTGGCTATGGCTCCGGCCAACCTGGCCCGGACCGTCGTACGGTCGCTGATCCGGCGCGTCGCGACGAGTCGGTCGGCCCTGCCGTACGGCATCGACCGGGGCGCCCGGGTCGGAATTCGCGAGCTGGCCACCTTCGACGAGGTCCGGAACGACTTCCAGAACCAGGACGTCGCGAAGTACCAGGAGATCGTCACCCGCCGCCTGGTCGCCGCCACCCTCGACTTCCTCGTCGATCAGGGGGTGGACGTCACTGAGTTCCGCCAACGCGCGAACGTCCTGATCAACAGCGGCATCTACGCCGGTGGCGACGTGCAGACCGGCGACGTCTCCAGCTCGTTCAACCCGGGCCGGAAGTGAGTGCGCGATGAACCAGCCATCCAGCAGCCACAACAGCGGTATCCACGCCGGCGGGGATGTGCACACCGGCGACATCTCCGACTCGTTCAACCCGGTCTCCGGCACCACAGCGCAGACCAAACCCGTCGCCGCACAACGGTCAACCGAGGCCGACCCCGCGCAGCAGCGGGCCGATCTGGGTGTGCTGACCGTACTGCCACAGGAGACGCGCGCGGTCGTCGATATCTTTCAGCAGGCCTGGGAGTACCGCCGGAGGGTACTCCCCGATGGAACCCGGGTGCATGAGGCCATCTTCGAGACTCCGCACGGGCCGCGCACGGCGGTGCTGATGCAGACCCTGGACCGAGGGCAACTGTCCGCCACCGCCGCCTACACCCGGCTACGGCACTGGTACGCACCGCCGATCATCGCCCTCGTCGGCATCGCCGGTGGCATCGGCGCCCAACTCGACGTCGGCGACGTGGTACTCGCCGACCAGATCATTTTCTACGACAACCATCGGGACACCGCGGACGGTCCCCGCCGGCGGGGCGAGTCGACGGCGCTGACGGCGGCGCTGACCATCGCGGTCAACGACCTGTTCAGCACCGAGGGTGAGCCATTGCGGATTCCCTCACCAGACCACGGCGGCGACTTCCGCGTACGACGCGGGCCGCTGGGTTCCGGCAGCGCGGTGATCACCGACGAAAATTCCCGGATCCGTACGTTCTTGCATGACTTCCAGGAGAAGTGCCTCGCTGTGGAGACCGAATCCGGTGGCCTCGTGCAGGGCTTCCGGGAGGAGTTCGCCGACGGTACCGGGCTCACCGGCTGGCTCGTGCTCCGCGGCATTTCCGACCATGCCGACGCAGCGAAGGGTCACCGCGACCACGACCTGGCGGCCCGAAACGCCGCCCGGGCGTTCCACCGCGTACTGCCCTACCTGTGGGACGCACGCCGCTGACAGGTGCTGTCCGGACCCGGTCCGGACAGCACCAGCCGTACCAGGAGGATGCGATGCCAGGTCCGACGCGCGCCTGGCCACCGCGCAGGCGCGGTCTGTTCAGCCACCGGCTGGACACCGTGATCACCGTCCTGCTCGCCCTGGCGCTCGGTCTGCTCGGCGTCCTTGACGTGGTCGACACCGCCACCGTGGCTGCCGCGACGCTGGGAACACTGGCCCTGCTCACCACGACGGTGGCCGGGGAGCGCCGGCAGCTGGACCAGGTGGTGCGCCGGCTGGACGGCGCGGTACGGCTGATCCGGCACCTGCCGGTCCAGCCCTCCGGCGCGATGTCGCTACGGGCCTCGACCTCTGGTGCAGACGTCGACCTCACCGACGTCGAGGACATCGCCCTCATCGGGGTGACCCTCGGCCGGACCCTGCGTAACCAGGTCGACCAGATCGCCAGCCGGCTTGCCGCAGGTGCCCGGATCAGGGTCGCGCTCATCGACCCGGCGACCTCCGTACCGGCCGAGGCCGCCCGGCGGGCCACCCTGCCGGACGACCGGGACATCTTCGTCAACCGGGCCCGGCCTACTCTCGACCTGCTACGCGAGCTGGCCCGTACCGCCCGTCCCGGCACCGGCTCCCTGGAGGTACGGTTGCTGCCGCTCGTGCCGGCGTCGGGGATGATCCTGCTGGACGCCGACGAGGAGACCGGACGCATCCACGTCGACCTCTACTCACACCGCCCGTCGGCAGCCGAACCGATGATGACGCTGACCACCGCCAGTCTGCAGTGGTACCGACACTTCCGTGACGAGTTCGAACACCTCTGGCGGCACGGACGGCCGGTCGACCTCACCCGCGCTCCGGTGCCCTGACCGGCCGCTCTGGTTCGGCCCGGCTGCGGTGCAGGTGGCGTACGCTCGGGCGAGCTATCAGTGCAGGCCGCCGGGGTCGCTGCGCCACCGCTGGCGAAGCAGGGAGCAGGAGGACATGGAACTGGCCATCGGGCTCTTCTGCCTGATTTGTATAGTTGTGGCAGTCTTCGCCGGGTACGGCGTCGCAGTGTACAACGGACTGGTCACTGCCCGTAACGCGTTCCGGAACGCGTTCGCCCAGATCGACGTCCAGCTGACCCGACGCCACGACCTCATCCCCAACCTCGTCGAGGTTGCCAAGGGGTACATGAGACACGAACGTGAGGCGCTCGAAGCGGTGATCGCCGCCCGCGGCGGCGCGGTCGACGCGCAGGCCGCCGCGACCGGCAAGCCGGGTGACCCGGCGGCGATGCAGCAGCTCGCCGGGGCCGAGAACATGCTGACCCAGACCCTGGGCCGGTTGTTCGCGCTCTCCGAGGCGTACCCGGACCTCAAGGCCAACCAGAACATGATGCAGCTGACCGAGGAGCTGACCTCGACCGAGAACCGGGTCGCGTTCGCCCGGCAGGCCTACAACGACGCGGTGATGGGCTACAACAACAAGCGGGAGCGCTTCCCCGGCAGCATCGTGGCGAACATGTTCTCATTCAGCCCGGCCGCCCTGTTCGAGGTCGACGATCCGCAGCAGCGGCAGGCCCCCCGGGTGACCTTCTGACCGGCATGAACTTCTTCGAACGGCAACGTCAGGTCCGGCGGGTCTCCGCCCGGCTGGTCGCCCTGTTCGTGCTCGCCGTGGTCGGCATCGTGGCCGTGGTCGACCTCGCCGTGTTCGTCGTCTTCGACGGCGCGTCCCGGCAACCGGCCGCGCTCCTCGGCATGCTGGTGGTGACCAGCCTGGCGACCGTCGCGGTGATCGGCCTGGCGGCGCTGGTCCGCACAGTCACGCTGCGCGGTGGCGGCGGACGGGTGGCCCGGGAGCTCGGCGGCGTACCGGTGCCGCCGGACACCACCGACCCGCAGCTGCGCCGGCTGCGCAACGTGGTCGAGGAGATCGCCATCGCCTCCAGCGTGCCGGTTCCGGAGATCTACCTGCTGCCGCGCGAGGAGGGGATCAACGCGTTCGCCGCCGGCTGGTCGACCTCGGACGCGGCGATCGCGGTCACCCGGGGCACGCTGGAGCGGCTCAACCGCGACGAACTGCAGGGCGTCATCGCCCACGAGTTCAGCCACGTGGTCAACGGCGACATGCGACTCAACATCCGGCTGATGGGGCTGCTGTTCGGCATCCTGTTCCTGGCGGTGATCGGCCGTGGCCTACTGCGCACCGGATTCGTCAGCGGTGGCCGCTCCCGCAGCGACAACCGGGGCGGCAACCCGCTACCACTGATCGGGCTGGCGATGGTCGCCGCCGGGTACGTCGGTGTGCTGGTCGGCCGACTGATCAAAGCGTCGGTGTCCCGGCAGCGCGAGTACCTGGCCGATGCCTCGGCCGTGCAGTTCACCCGGCAGACCGCCGGGCTGGCCGGTGCGCTCAAGAAGATCGCCGGGCTGCCCGCCGGGTCACAGCTGAATAGTCCGAAGTCCGAAGAGGTCGGCCACATGCTGTTCGGGCCGGGTGGCAGGCTGACCGCGCTGTTCTCGACGCATCCGCCGATCATCGACCGGATCAAGGCACTCGATTCCAGCTTCGACGCGGACGAGCTGACCACGCTGTCCCGGCGGTGGGCGGCGGCCCCGCCGTCCGGGCTGGCCGAGGACCGCGCGCTCGGGCTGACCGGCGGCACCCCGGGCGGCGCCGCGTTGCCCGCCGACGCCGCGTTGCCCGCCGACGACACCCAGGTGCCGATGGACCCGGCCCAGGTCGTCGACCGGATCGGCGCGCCGCCGGCGAGCGCCTACCAACACGCCGCCGACCTGCTCTCCCGGATCCCGCAGGAGCTGACGGAGCAGGCCCGTCGACCGGACACAGTGGCACCGTTGATCCTCGGCCTGCTGCTGTCGGCCGACCCGCAGGTCCGCGCCGGCCAGCATGCCGCCATCACCCAGCGGTACGGCACCCCGTTAGCTGACGCCGCCTGGCAGGCCGGTGCGCGGACCGCCAGCCTGCACCCGATGCTACGGCTGCCGCTGGCCGAGATCGCCTTCCCCGCGTTGGCGCAGCGGTCACCGGCCGAACGCGACACGCTCGCCGACGCGATGGCCACCCTGGTCCGGGCCGACGGGCGGATCAGCGTCTTCGAATACTGCCTGTCCCGGCTCGTCGGCGATGAGCTGCGCGAATCGCTGCGGCCATCGTCGCAGCCGGGCCACGGCCGCCGTACGCTGCGCGCCAGCCAACCGGCCGTGCAGACACTGCTCAGCGTGCTCGCCCAGGCCGGGCACCCGGATCCGACCGCCGCGCAGCGGGCCTTCGCCGCCGGTGCGGCGCACGCCCTGCCCCAGGCAGCCGCCCGGTTCGCCCCGCCTGCGGGCGGCGTACTGGAGCTGGAATCGGTCTGGCCGCTCCTCGACGAACTGCGCCCGGTGGAGAAGGCCCGGCTGGTGGCGGCGGCGGTCGCGGTGATCGGACACGACGGGGTGATGACCGTGCCGGAGGTCGAGCTGCTGCGGACCATCTGCCTGATCCTGCACAGCCCACTGCCACCACTGCCGGTGCCGGCCTGACCGCCGCCCACCGCTGGCCCTGGGCCGGTCTCGTTGGCGACGTACATGGTTGAACGGATGACCGAGGCAGCGTTCGACCTGCCCGACGTCACCGCGGCCGAGCTGTTCGACCGGTTCCTGGTGTGGACGTGGCGGCCATGCTGACCGTACGGACCGCCACAGCCGCTGATGTTGATCCGTTGGCTGAGTTGCTGGCGCAGGCATGCGTGCTGGACCCGGTGGTGTCCTGGCTGATCAACGACCATGCGCTGCGGTACCTGACGATGCATCAGTTCTTCACCGCCGAGCTGGAGTTCGGCGTACGGCACGGCATCGTCGATGTGGCCGGGCACTGCGACGGGGTGGCAATCTGGTACCCACACCCGTTCGACCGGCTCCTCGGTGCAGAGCACCAGCGGCGGCGGTTGCGGGCCTGCGGCGACCGGCACGGACCGTACGCGCACTACACGTGCACCGCCGGCCGAGTGGAGCCGACAGGCCGACACCATCATCTGGCGTTCCTGGCGGCGGCACCCTGGCTGAGACGGCGAGGCATCGGGTCGGCGCTACTCGCCGCGCATCATGCCCGGCTGGACCGGATCGGGATGCCGGCCGTGGTGGAGGCGAGCAGCCAGCGACAGCGGGTGTTTCACGAACGCCATGGCTACCGGATCGTCCGGGTGGCGCACCTGCCGGCCGGCGGCCCACCGCTGTGGGCGATGCGCCGATCCGGTGACCCGGTCGACCAACCGCCCATGGCCGCAGCACTGTGCGTCGGCTGAGCCAGAAGAGCCGCACCGCTTCATTGATATGAGGCTGAGATACCTTACATCTGCGTCGTAGAGTATCTCAGCCTCACATCGATGCGTGCCGGCGAGGAACCGACCGGCCTGGTCGGGTCACCAGTTGTGCATGCTGCCGTCGGTGAGCCGGTTGACCGGCAGCGACGCCGGCGCGTACGGGTAGCGCGCCGCCGCGGACTCGTCGATGTCGACGCCGAGCCCGGGTTCCTCACCGGGCTGCAGGTAGCCGTCGGCGTAGTGGTACGAGTGCGGGAAGACCTCGTCGGTGGCCTCGGTGTGCCGCATGTACTCCTGCAGGCCGAAGTTGGGGATGCTCAGGTCGACGTGCAGCGCGGCGGCCATGCAGACCGGCGACAGGTCGGTGGCGCCGTGCGATCCGCTGCGGACGTGGTGCAGCGCGGCCAGGTCGAAGATCCGGCGCAGGTGGCTGATCCCGCCGGCGCGCACCACCGTGGTACGGACGTAGTCGATCAGCTGCTCGGTGATCAGCTGCTGGCAGTCGAAGATGGTGTTGAAGACCTCGCCGACGGCGATCGGGGTGGTCGTGTGCTGGCGGATCAGCCGGAAGCCCTCCTGCAGCTCGGCCGGGACCGGGTCCTCCAGCCAGGTCAGCCGGTACGGTTCCAGGTCCTTGCCGAGCCGGGCCGCCTCGATCGGGGTAAGCCGGTGATGGGCGTCGTGCAGCAGCTTCAGGTGCGGGCCGAACTCGTCGCGTACTGCCGCGAAGACCTGCGGGGTGTGCACCAGGTAGCGCTCGGTGGACCAGGTGGTCTCGGTGGGGATCGCGGCGTCGGCCGGCTCGTAGAACATCCGGTCCTTGCCGACCCCGTACGTCGCAGGCAGGCCGGGCACGGCGGTCTGTACGCGTACCGCCCGGTAGCCGAGGTCGACGTAGCGGGCCACCTCGGCGAGCACCTCGGGGACCGTCTCGGCGTTGGCGTGGCCGTAGACGGTGACCCCGTCGCGGCAGCGACCGCCGAGCAGCTGGTAGACCGGTAGCCCGGCGACTTTTCCCTTGATGTCCCACAGCGCGGTGTCGACTGCCGCGATGGCGCTCATCGTGACCGGGCCGCGCCGCCAGTAGGCACCCCGGTACAGGTACTGCCAGGTGTCCTCGATCCGGCTCGCGTCCCGACCGATCAGCGTCGGCACCACGTGATCACGCAGGTAGCTGGCGACGGCCAGTTCGCGGCCGTTGAGGGTGGCGTCGCCGACGCCGGTCACACCGTCCGAGGTGACAATCTTCAAGGTAACGAAGTTGCGGCCCGGGCAGGTCACAATAACCCGGGCGTCCACGATCCGCATCGACCAGTCTCCTCGTCTGTGCGGCGGCCGGCTGCCGCTCGCCGCCGAGGTTAGCCGAACCGACGATGCCGGGAAATCCGGGCGGCGGGAAGATCCGGGCGCGGCACCGGGTTGGGCACAATTGTGATCGACGTACCGCTCTCCGTCCTCGATGTGGCCCCAGTCGCCACCGGCAGATCCGTCGGTGAAGCGCTGCGGCACACCACCGAGCTGGCCCGCCGAGTCGAGCAGCTCGGCTACCACCGGTTGTGGGTGGCCGAGCACCACAACATGCCCGCCATCGCCAGCTCGGCCCCGGCGGTGCTGATCGCCCACCTGGCCGCGGCCACCTCAACGATCCGAGTCGGCTCCGGCGGGGTGATGCTGCCCAACCATCCGCCGTTGGTGGTCGCCGAGCAGTTCGGCACGTTGGAGGCGCTGCACCCGGGCCGGGTCGATCTCGGCATCGGCCGGGCCCCGGGCACCGACCAGGCCACCGCACTGGCGCTGCGGCGCACCGTGGCCGGGCTGGGCGCTGAGACGTTCCCGCAGGAGCTGGCGACCCTGATCGGCTATCTGCGCGGTGACGCCGGGCCGATCGCCGCGACCCCACACGCCGGGCAGTCACCGGCGATCTGGCTGCTCGGTTCCAGCGGATTCAGCGCCCAACTCGCCGGCACCCTGGGCCTGCCGTTCTCCTTCGCACACCATTTCAGTGCGGCCAACACGCTGCCGGCGCTCGCGCTGTACCGGCAGCATTTCCGCCCATCGGCGTGGTTGGACCGGCCGTACGCGATGGTCGCGGTCAACGTCGTCTGCGCCGAGTCGGACGAGCGGGCCGAGTGGCTGTCCGGCCCGGCCGCCCTGGCGTTCCTGCGGCTGCGCGCCGGGCGGCCGGAGGCACTGGTCAGCCCGGAGGAAGCGGCCGCCTATCCGTACACGGATCTCGAGCTGCAATTCATCCGCCAACGCAACGAGGAGCAGGCGGTCGGCTCCCCCGACACGGTCCGGCGGGCGCTGCACGAGTTGCGCGAGCGCACCGGTGCCGACGAGCTGATGTTGACCACGATGGTGTACGACGTCGCCGACCGGGTGCGCTCGTTCGAGCTGGTGGCCGGTGACCCGGGCCACCCCACGGACGGCGATCAATAGCCGGAAACAGGAGCTTCATCAGCTGGTCACCGCCGCGCGACGGTCCGCTGGCTATCGTCTCTGGCAGGTGATGGTTCGACGCACGAGATCACGCGTGGGGTGGATGTCGTCGCGTCCGCCGACGGGGGACCGGGTTCCGGTCCCCCGTCGGCGCGTCTACGGCCGCCGGCTCACTCAGCCGGCCGCCGGACTCACTAGAAGGTAGACATTCACCGCAAGTAGACGTTCGGCGTCGGTGGTGCCGGCATGTTGGCGCCAATGAAGAACGACGGGTGTGGCGGCTGGTTGTAGGCGGTGTTCTGCCAGGCGACCGCCACCCGGTACTGCGGGTCGTGCATCAGGGTGTGGATCCGTCGGTCAGTGGTGTGCGGTGTGGCGTAGATCCGCAACGCGCGGGAGTCGCTGGTCCGCCAGATGACCTCCTCCCGCCAGTCGCCGAACAGGTCGGCCGACAAAGCGGGGGTCGCCTTGGTGCCGTTGTTCGACGCCACCCCGGAGCCGGTCAGCAGCCGGGTGTCGCCGGAGGTGCCGTACTTGTCGATCCGGGTCCGGTCGAGCAGTTCCCGGACGGGGTCGCCGTCCCACCAAATCACGAAGTTGGCCGACGACGGCTTGCGTCCGACGTTGCCACCGGTCGGCGACCGCAGCTCGGACACGGCCGACGACCAGGATTCGGCACCGGCGCTGCCTGCCCAGATGTCCGCCGACACGCCCCGGCCGTTGTCCCCGCCGGTCGGTGTCTGCCAGATGATCTGCCCGGTGCGGGCGTCGATCAGCGCCGACGACGGCTTCGAGCCGTCCTCCTGGACCTTGAAGTACTCCAGCCCGGACCGCCCCGGGTCGAGGTCACCGAGGTGTCCGGCGTCGCCGTGGTTCAGGCTGGTGTTCCACAGCCCGCGACCGTTGTCGTCGATGGTGGCACCGCCGAACACGATCTCGTCGCGGCCGTCGCGGTCGACGTCCGCGATGGACAGCGAATGGTTGCCCTGCCCGGCGTAGCTGCCGTTGCCTGACGAGTTGGAGTCGAAGACCCACCGTTGAGTGAGGCTTCCGTTGCGGAAGTCCCAGGCGGCGATGACGGTGCGGGTGTAGTAGCCGCGTGACATGATCAGGGACGGCCGCCGGCCGTCCAGGTAGGCGGTGCCGGCGAGGAACCGGTCCACCCGGTTACCGTACGAGTCGCCCCAGGACGACACGTTGCCCCGGGCCGGCACGTAGTTGACGGTGGACAGGGCGGCACCGGTCCGACCGTCGAACATGGTCAGAAACTCCGGACCAGATAGCACGTAGCCCGACGAGTTGCGGTAGTCGGCGCCGGAGTTGCCGATGACATTGCCCCGGCCGTCGCGGGTGCCGTCGGCGGTCTTCATCGCCACCTCGGCCCGGCCGTCGCCGTCGTAGTCGTACACCTGGAACTGGGTGTAGTGGGCACCTGCCCGGATGTTGCGGCCCAGGTCGACGCGCCACAGCCGAGTCCCATCGAGCCGGTACCCGTCGACGTAGACGTTGCCGGTGTAGCCGGAGTGCGCGTTGTCCTTGGCGTTGGACGGGTCCCACTTCAGGACGATCTCGTACTGTCCGTCACCGTCGAGGTCGCCGACGCTGGCGTCGTTAGCCGAGTAACTGTAGCTCTCCCCGGACGGGGTGGTGCCGCCCGGCGGCACCTGCAGCGGCACGTCCAGGTAACCGTTGGCGAAGATCAACGAGGCTGGCGACGCGGGCTGCTCGGTGCCAGCGACGACCGCCCGGACGGTGTAGCTGGCATTGGACGCGGCACCCGCGTCGTAGTAGTTGGTCGACGCGGTGACCGGCGACGAGGTGATCCGGGAGGAGCCACGGTAGACGTGGAACCCGGTACCGGCGGCCTCGGTGCCGAGCAGCCGCCAGGAGACCAGGTTGCCGGATCCGGACCGGACGCTGATCAGCCCACGGTCGAGGTCCTCCATCTGCTTGGCGCCGGGCCCCGGCGTCGGCGGCGAGGTGGTGGGCGGAGGCGCCGTGGTCGGTGGGGCGGTCGTCGGGGGTGCCGTCGTCGGGGGTGGTGCGGTGGTCGGCGCGACGCCGCCGGTGCAGGTGGTCCCGTTGAACGCGAAGGTCGTCGGCACCGGATTGCTGCTGTTGTTCCAGGATCCGTTGAAGCCGAACTCGGTGCTGGCGTTGGTGGCCAGGTTCCCGTTGTAGCCGACGTTGTCTGCGGTGACCTGGGCACCGCTCTGCGTCACCGCCGCGTTCCACGCCTGGGTGATCGTCTGCCCGGCGCCGAACGACCAGGTCAGCTGCCAGGATGTGACGGGGTCACCGAGGTTGGTCACGGACACGCTGGCGCCGAAGCCACCGGGCCATTGGCTGGTGACGCGGTAGTCGACCGCGCAACCGGCGGCCGCGGCGGCCGACGGCGCGAGGATCGTGGTGGCCACGCCGGCACCGATCGCGGTGGCCGCCGCAGTCGCGGCCGCGAGCAGGGCTCGGCGGGGGTTCCCGGGCTGGGACCGGGGGTTGCTGAGAGGGACGTTGCGCATGGAAGTCTCCAGGGAGCAGAGGGCGGACGGCACCTGACGGACGTCCCGGCTGCCCGGCCGGGGGGCGTACGCCCGGTGGCGCTGCGCTGGATCGGTCGACCGCAGTACGGCGGTCGTCGGTCGGCTCCCGTGCAGGCCAATGCTAGGGCAATCGCTTTCCTCGCTCAATGTCGATGTCCGTCGGCACCTGACGGGGTTGGTGCCGATGGTTCCGGTTGCCCACCGGCTGGTCCGGCTCCCGCAGCACCAGGAGCCCACCGGGCGGGACCCGGACCCGCCGGCTGCCCCGGCCGCGTCCCAAGATGCCGGTGACACCGGCCGGGGCGCCCGGCCACCGGCCCGGACCGCCGCCCATGGTCAGCAGCACGTCACTGGCGGGCAGGAACTCGCCGGCCACCATGATCTCCCCGGACGGCAGGACGCCACCGGAGACCAGCACGTCACCGGTGGCCGCCACCACCGCTTCCTCCCGGCCATGGTTGAACAGGAACAGCCACCGGGTGGTGCCGTCCACCCGGCGTACCGCCTCCACCCCGGCGGGCGCGGCGGGCAGTACCGGTGCCACCCCGGCCTCGGCGGCGACCACCGCCAGCAGCTCCCGGTAGCCGTCGTCGTCCAGTCTGGTGGACAGGTACCAGGCGGCGCCGGCACCGACCGAGCGGCGGGTCACCGCCGGCTGACCGGCCAGCACACCATCGACGTAGTCGAGCACCGGCTCGGCGGCACCGGCCTCGAAGCGTTCCCGCCACAGCCGGCCGGTACGCCCGCCGGACAGTCGCACCGTGCCGTCCGGACCGAGCGGCAGGAACTCCTCACTGCGGACGCCGAGCAGCTCACGCAGGGCACCTGGATATCCGCCCAGCCGGACCCGGGCGTCGGGGTCGGCGACCCCGGACAGGTAGCTGACCACCAGATAACCGCCGGTCCGCACCCAGTCGGCGAGGGTGTCCGCGACGGCGTCGTCCATCAGGTACAGCGCGGGCAGCACCAGCATCCGGTAGCCGGTCAGGTCCAGTGGTCCGGTCGCCGGGCAGACGAAGTCGGTGGTGATCCCGCACCGCCACAGCGCCCGGTGCGCGGCGGCCACCTCGTCGGCGTACGAGATGTGCCCCGACGGCAGCCCGGGATGCTGCAGCGCCCACCCGCTGGCGGCGTCCCAGCCGATCGCGGCCCGGGCCGCCACCGCGGCGGTGTCGGTCGCGGCGAGCAGCCGCAGCGCCTCGCCGAGCTGTACCGCCGACCGGAAGGTCCGGGAGTCGGCACCGGCGTGCGGCACCATCGCCGAGTGGAACGCCTCGGCACCGCCGCGCGGCGCCCGCCACTGGAAGAACATCGCGCCCCGGGAGCCGCGTGCGACGTGGGCGATGCTGTGCCGCAGCATCCGGCCGGGTTCCTTGGCGTAGGCGGTCCCCTCGGCGTACCGGTAGATCAGGTTGGGGGCGCTCTCCATCAGCAGCCAGGGCCGGTGCCGGCCGGCCGATGGCGGTGATCCGTCCCCGGTGACCGGGCGTGACCAGGACCGGGCGAGGTCGGCGGCGAGCGCGGTCTGTTCCTCGGCCCGGCCGTCGGTCTCGGTCGGATAGTGGTCGACGGCGATCAGGTCGATCTCCCGCGCCCACCGGGCGTGGTCCACCGGGACCCAGTCGCCGAACACATAGTTGGTGGTGACCGGCACGTCCGGCGTGTGTTCGCGGAGCAGGTCGCGCTGGTCGCGATAGGCGGCGAGCAGTTCGTCGGACCAGAACCGGCGGAAGTCCAGCACCTGCGTCGGGTTGGTCAGGTACTGGGTGGCGCGCGGCGGGTCGATCTGCGTCCATTCGGAGTAGCACTGGCTCCAGAAGGCACCGGTCCACGCCTCGTTGAGCCGGTCCAGGTCACCGTAGCGCTGCTGCAGCCACCGCCGGAACGCGTCGGCCGCGTGCGGGCAGTGGCAGACTGTGCCGTACTCATTGTGCACGTGCCACATCGCCAGCGCCGGGTGGT
Source organism: Micromonospora sp. LOL_014 (assembly GCF_048060245.1). NCBI lineage: Bacteria > Bacillati > Actinomycetota > Actinomycetes > Micromonosporales > Micromonosporaceae > Micromonospora > Micromonospora sp. LOL_014. The sequence goes on along the minus strand of NZ_JBHMIP010000023.1, from coordinate 50,373 downwards.
CGCGGTAGCGTTCGGCGAGCATCGCGGCGATGCGCCGGGCCGCGACGCGGTACGCGGGGGCGGCCGCGCAGTACGTGTCCCGGCTGCCGTGCCGCAGCCGTACCCCGTCGGCGGTGACCGGCAGCGCGTCGGGGTGGGTGAGGGAGAACCACGGCGGCGGCGAGGCGGTCGGGGTGGCCAGGACGACCCGGATCCCGCCCTGCTGCAGCAGGTCGAGTGCCCGGTCGAGCCAGTCGACGGTGTACTCGCCGGGGTGCGGTTCCAGCCGGGACCAGGCGAACACCCCGACGGTGACCAGGTTGACCCGGGCGCGACGCATCAGCTCGACGTCCTCGACCCAGGTCGTCTCCGGCCACTGCTCGGGGTTGTAGTCCCCGCCGTAGCAGAGCCCGTCGAGTCCTTTTGGCCAGCGCATCGGCGCTCCCTCCGACGTTGACAGTTTGTTGGATTAGCAAAGAAACTAATTTAGTCGCCCCCAGGCCGCTGGTTCCACCAGGGAGCGTCGAGCCCCGGACCGACGAGGAGAGCCCATGCCGTACCGTCCGCCCCTGGTCCCCCATGAAACATTCGTGGCCGACCCGCCCGACCTGCCGGTCCGCGCGCCCGGCGAGGAGGGCTTGTCCGCGCTGGTCCGCGCCGAGTTGCTGGGCACCGATGCTGCCGGGATCACCTGCAAGGGCAGCACCGCCGACGGTGAGACGCTGACGGTCGCGGTCAGCGCCGCCGGAGAGGGGGTGATCCGGGTCCGGCTGAGCGCGACACCCGACGCCCGCAGCCGGTCGGCCCGGGCGCTGCCGCTGGTCGATCCACGCCCGTACCCGGCCACGGTCACCGTGGCCGGCGGCACGGTACGCGTCGACGCCGGAAAGGTCGTCGCCGAGCTGCGGCTCGACCCGTGGCATCTGCGGTTCCTCGACCGGCAGGGTCGGGTGCTGCTCAACCAGAACCGGGGCGAGCGCGACATCAGCGGCCGGCTGCGCACCCTGCCGTTCGGCCGGTCCCTGGTCGACGGCTCCGTCGCCGCGTACCACGAGAGCTTCGACGCGCCCGGCGACGAACGCTTCGTCGGGCTCGGCGAGAAGTTCACCCGGCTGGACAAGCGCGGCCAGCGGGCGCTGATGTGGAACTTCGACGCCTTCGGCAGCGAGTCGGACCGGTCGCACAAGAACGTCCCGCTGTACCTGTCCGACCGCGGCTACGGGGTGCTGGTCGACAGCGGCATGCCGGTGGAGTTCGACATCTGCTCCTCCACGCACAGCTGCGTGCAGATCCTGGTGCCGGACGACCTGATCGACTACTACGTGATCGCCGGCCCCACCCCCGCCGAGATCCTGGACCGCTACGACCGGCTGACCGGCCGACCGGTGCTGCCACCGAAGTGGGCGTTCGGCACCTGGATCTCGTCCGGCTTTTTCGTGGACAGCCAGGAGAAGGTCCTGGAGCGGGCCCGACGGATCCGAGCCGACCGCATCCCGTGCGACGTGCTGCACCTGGACTGCTACTGGCAGGCCGACGGCGCCTGGTCCGACCTGGCCTGGGACGTCACCAACTTCCCCGACCCGGCCGGCATGCTGGCCACCCTCGCCGAGCAGGGGTTCAAGGTGAGCCTCTGGATGAACCCGTACATCATGACCGGCAGCCCGGTCTTCGGGCAGGCCGACGCGGCTGGCTACTTCCTGCGCCGCCCGGACGGCTCCACCTACATCGCCGACGTCTGGCACGGATCCTACCCGGTCTGCGGGATCGTCGACTTTACCAACCCGGCGGCCACCGAGTGGTTCACCGGCCTGCTACGCGACCTGCTGCGGCAGGGCGCGATGGTGTTCAAGACCGACTTCGCCGAAGGGGTGCCGGCCGACGCGGTGGCGCACAACGGGATGACCGGCGTCGAGCTACACAACGTTTACACGCTGCTGTTCAACGACGCGGTCGCGGCGGTCACCCAGGAGGTCGCCGGGCACGGCATGGTGTGGGCCCGGTCGTCGTTCCTCGGCGGGCAGCGGCATCCGGCCCAGTGGAGCGGCGACGTCAACGCCACGTACCCGGGGATGGCCAGCACGTTGCGCGGCGGGCTGTCGCACGGCCTGTCCGGCGTACCGTTCTGGAGTCACGACGCCGGCGGCTTCCACGGCACCCCGACCCCCGACCTGTACGTGCGGTGGGCGCAGTTCGGGGCGTTCTCGCCGCTGGTGCGCTTCCACGGCACCACCAGCCGGCTGCCGTGGGACTTCCCCGACGACGCCGCGCGGGACGCGGTCGAGGCGATCCGGCTGCGCTACCGGTTGATGCCCTACCTCTACTCGGCGGCGGTCACGGCCGCCCGCACCGGTGCCCCGATGATGCGGGCGCTGCTGGTCGACTCGCCGGACGACCCGGCCGCGTGGGGTGCCGAACTGGAGTACCGGCTCGGCTCCGACCTGCTGGTCGCGCCGATGATCAATCCGGACGGGCGGCGGCACGTCTACCTGCCGGCCGGTGACTGGGTCGACCACTGGACCGGGCGGACCCACCCCGGCGGACGCCACCTGCCGGTCGAGACTCCGCTGGAGCGGATCCCGTTGTTCGTCCGGCACGGCGCGCTGATCCCGACGACCGGACCGGGAGACACCGTCGGCGACGGTCCGTTCGCCGACGTGACCCTGGTCAGTTGGGGCGGCGTCAGCGCCGAGACGGTCGTCTGCGACGTCGACGGCGACACCACGGTCCGGGCGGTACGCGACGGCGACACGTTGCGGGTCAACCTCGACGGGCCGCTGCCGGTCCGCCGGGTCGAGGTCGTCGCGGTGACCGGCACCGAGCCGCCGGCCACGGTGCTGCTCGACGGCGTACCGCTCTGACCAGCGGTGCCGGCCGGTCAACCCTTGATCGCGCCGGTGATGACGCCCTTGGTGAAGTGCCGCTGCACGAACGGGAAGATCACCACCGCCGGCAGTACGGTGATCACCACCACGGCCATCTTGACCGCCAGGGTCGGCGGGTACGCGGTGACCCCGGGGATGTTCACCGGCGCGCCGGTGACCGACGGCGACTGGCCGGCCAGGATGTAGCTCTGCAGCACCCGCTGGATCGGCCACTTGTCGTTGTCGTCAATGTAGAGCACCGCGTTGAAGTACGCGTTCCAGTAGCCGACGGCGTAGAACAGCCCGACGACGGCGATCACCGCCCGGGACAGCGGCAACATGATCCGCCACAAGATCCGGAACTCCCCGGCACCGTCGATGCGTGCCGCGTCGATCAGCTCGGCCGGCACGTTCATGAAGAACGCCCGGATCACCACCAGGTTGAACACGCTGATCGCGGTGGGCAGGATCAGCGCCCACAGGTTGTTCTTCAGGCCCAGCCCGGTCACCACCAGATAGCTCGGCACCATGCCGGGATAGATCAGGAAGGTGAGCAGGAACAGGAACAGCAACGGACGGTGCGCGACCGAGTCCTTGCGGGACAGCCCGTACGCCGCCAGCACCGTCAGCACCAGGCTGAACGTCGTGCCGACGACGGTGACCAGGGTGCTGACCCACACCGCCCGGCTGATCTGACCGCCGGAAAGGATGTTCACGTACGCCGACAGGTCGATCTCCCGGGGGATCACCACCATGCCGCCGGTGGCGTTGATGGTCTCCCGCGACGCGAGGCTGGTCACCAGGACCGACCACATCGGGAAGATCACGGCCAGCACCATCGTGGCGAGGACGAGCCCTTTGACGCCCTGGCCGACCGGGCTCGGCGGCTCCTCCCAGACCGGCCGGCCGACGCCGGGGCGCCGCCGTCGGGGCGGCTGGTTCACCGGGTCGAGCCTGGGTCGGCGCCCGGCGGCCAGCGTACGTGCGATGCTCACCTGGAATACACTCCCTGCTCGCCGAGGCGGTGGGCGAACTTGTTCGCGGCGATGATCAGCACCAGCCCGATGACGCCCTTGAACAGGCCGGCGGCGGCACCCATCCCCCACTGCTGCGGGATGATCGCCTGGTAGTAGACGTAGGTGTCGAGCACTTCGGCGGCCTGCCGGCCGACCGCCTCACGCTGCAGGATGAACTGCTCGAACCCGACGGTGAGCGCGTCACCGAGCCGCAGGATCAGCAGCAGGATGACGACCGGACGTAGCCCGGGCAGGGTGATGTGCCACAGCCGTCGCCAGCGCCCGGCACCGTCGGCCGCCGCCGCCTCGTAAAGATTCTGGTCGATGGCACTGAGCGCGGCCAGGAAGATGATCGCCCCCCAGCCGACGTCCTTCCACACGGCCTCCGCGGTGACCAGCACGATGAACGTGTCCGGGTTGCCCATCACGTTGAGCGGGTTGAGCCCGGCGTCGCGCATCCGCTGGGCGACCAGGCCGGCCCCACCGAGCATCTGCATGAAGAAGGTCACCACCAGCACCCAGCTGAAGAAGTGCGGCAAATAGACGACGCTCTGAATGAACCCACGCACCCGGGTCGACAGGATGCTGTGCAGCAGGATCGCCAGCAGGATCGGCAGCGGGAAGAAGAAGACCAGCTGGAACGCGGTGATGGTCAGGGTGTTGATCACCGCGTCCCAGAACGCCGGGTCACGGAACAGGGTCTCGAAGTTGCCGAACCCGATCCACTCGCTGTAGACGAACGCCTCGAACGCGTTGTCGCCGACCCAGGGGTTGTAGTCCTGGAAGGCGATCACGTTGCCCAGGGTGGGCAGGTAGTGGAAGACCAGCAGCAGCAGCGCGGCCGGCGCGGCCATCACCAGCAGCGGCCAGTCGCGGCGCAGCCGGGCCCGCAGCGGCACGGTCCGTCGGCGGGTGCGCCGACCATCCGGGGTACGGCGTGACCGGCGGTTGCCGTCCGGGGTGGGCTGGTCCGGCGACCGCCGGCTCCGGCCGTCGCCGGATCCGGCGGTCACGGACGTTTCGACCGAGGTCATCGATCGTTGTCTTCGAGCGCCTTGCGGAAGAAGTCGCGGCCCTCGTCACCGCCGCCGCTGCGCCACTCGTCGATGATCTGGTCCAGGTCGCTGGTCGGTCGGCGACCACGCAGCACGTCGAGGATCTTGTCCTCGGTCGGCTGCAGCACCCGCGACAGGTTGGCCGGCAGCTCGAACTTGATCCCGGCCCACGGGTTCGGCTCCAGGTACTTCACCGTCTCGTTGGAGTAGTCCAGCAGGGCCTCGACGAAGCCGGGGACGTCGGCGGTCTGCACGATGGTCGGGTAACGCCCGACAATGAAGGTGTACTGGTCGGCGATCTCCTGCCGGCCCAGCTCGGTCAACTCCGGACTGCCGTCGGCGCTGACCGTGTGGTGCTGGTCGGCGACCCCGTACTGGCGCAGGTGGTACTCCTCGGTACCGAACGGCGCGGCGCACCAGTTGAGCACCCGCAGGATCTCCTCGACGCGCTCCTTGCCCAGCCCTTTCTTGATGAAGGTGTAGAAGATCGGCGTCTCCCCGCCCCAGGCGACCGGGGCGCTCTGCCCGTCGGCGGAGAAGATCGGCACCGGCCGCATGTCGAACGTCGGGGTGATCTGTCGCTGCTCCGAGTACATGCCGCGCCAGGCGCCGACGCCGTCCTCGTAGCAGACCATCTTGCCGCTGTTGAACAGCTGCTTGGCGTCGGCGGCGCCGCTGCTCTCCACGATGTCCGGGTGCACCAGCCCTTCGGCGAACAGTCTGGTGGTGAACTCCAGGGCCTCGCGGTACTCCTCGGTCTCGTACTTGAATTCCAGGCCGCCGCCGTCGGTGCGCCGCCAGCCGCCCTGCGAGCCGGGCACACCGTAGAACATCTGCACCATGTTGAAGATCGAGCCGAAGGCCCAGACGCCGTTGGCCGGATCGGTCATCGCCTTGCCGAACTCGTGCAGCTCCTCAATGTTCTTTGGGGCCTGCACGCCGGCGGCGTCGGTGAGGTCCCTGCGGTAGAACAGCGCGTACGGGAACGGGCCGTCGGTCGGCCACGGGACGGCGGCCAGCCGACCGCCCCAGACCGCGTACTGCCAGGCCCCGGTCGGGAAGCTGGCCAGGTGGGGGTAGGCCAGCGCGGCGTCACCGGCCAGGTGGTCGGTCAGGTCCTCGAACAGCGCCGAGACCGCGTCGGAGAACCGCGGAATCTTGTCGATCTCCCAGTTCGGGGCGCAGAGCAGGTCCGGCACGTCGCGGGCACCGAGAATGGCGCTCAGCTTGTCGGCGTAGGTGTTGCCGTCCTGGACGCTGAAGTCGATCGGCACGCCGAGCCGCTCGTTGACCGCCTGCAGGTAGGCGTTGCGGTCGATGCCGGGCGGGGTTGGCCCCCACCAGGGAGTCATCGCGGTGAGCGGTTCACCGCTGCTGCCGGGCGTCTCGGTGACCGCCCGGACCAGGTCGGTCGGATACGTCAGGTAGCCGTCGGCGATCGGGCGTACCCCGGCGATGTCCGGGGTGAGCAGCTCGACCGGCTGGTACCTGGGCAGAACCGCGCTGACCGCGTCGACGTCGGTCGCCGTGCCCTGGGTGCCGGCCGGCCGGCTGCAGCCGGAGAGAAAGCCGCCACCGGCCATCGCGGTGGCACCCAGGCCGACCAGGCCCAGGAATCGACGTCGATTGGTGGCCGCGCCCGCGAGGGATCGATCCACGGCGCGCTCCCTTCGTATCGGCGAGCCAGGCATCCCGGCGACGATGGGACGAACCAGCTCGAGATGGGGGTGTGGGGGTACGGTTTGCACGCTAGAGTTAGTTCGTCTGCTGACTAAACAAAGTAGCCGACGGTGACAGGCGCCACAAGGGAGGCCGACATGACGCGAACCGCCGGTGGCGGCCAACCCCGCGGTGACCGCCGCGACACGCCGGCCCGCCGGGCATCCGGCCCGAGCCACCCGGCCGGGACCCGGGGCGTAACGTGATCACCATGCGGAGCGGCCCGCAGCCAGCGGACCTGACCGACGTACGCGCCACCAACCTCGCGGTCGTGCTGCGCTACGTCCGAACCAACGCGCCCTGCTCCCGGGCGGACATCGCCGGTGCCACCGGGCTCAACAAGGCCACCGTCTCCAGCCTGGTCGCCGATCTGATCGACCGCCGCCTGGTCCGGGAGATCGGCCTCACCGAACACCGCATCGGACGCCCGGCCACCATGCTCGTCGTCGATGGCGACGCGTACGCCGCGATCGGCATCGAGATCAGCGCCGACCACCTGACCGCGGTCGCGCTCGACCTGGCCGGCGGTGAGCTGCTGTCCTGGCGACGCGCCTTCACCGGGCTGGCCGCCACCCCGGGCAAGGCAGCCAGCACGGTGGCCGCACTGGCCGGCCGGGCGGTGAACCGGGTGACCCGGCAGGGGCGGCAGGTCCTTGGGCTCACCGTCGGGGTACCCGGCCTGGTCGACCAGCAGGGCCGGGTCAGCCTCTCCCCCGAGCTGGGCTGGCGCGACGTCGACCTGCACGCCGATCTGGTTCGCGCGCTGCGCGGGCCGGCGTACGAGGTGGTGGTGGACAACGACGCCCAACTGGCCGCGCTCGCCGAGCACCGGCACGGGCCGTACGCCGGCACCGCGAACCTGGTGCACCTGACCGGCGGTGCCGGCATCGGCGCGGGGCTGGTGGTGGACGGACGGCTGCTGCACGGCGCGCGGGGGTTCACCGGCGAGGTCGGTCACATCCAACTGGATCCGCAGGGTCCGCCGTGCCGCTGCGGGGCGAACGGCTGTCTGGAGGCGTTGGCCGCCGTCCCGGCGCTGATCCGCCGGGTGCTGCCGGACGCCGAGGTCGACGGGCCGGTCGCCGACTTCGCGCCGGAGATCGACCGGGTACGGGCGGCGGCGCGCGCCGGGGATCCGGCGGCGCTCAACGCGCTCGACGAGGTCGGCCGCAACCTCGGCACCGGGGTGTCCATCCTGGCCAACCTGATCAACCCCGAAGTGGTGCTGCTCGGCGGCTACTACGTCCCGCTCACCCAGTGGCTGCTGCCGGCGGCCCGGCAGCAGCTCGCCGACCGTACGGTGGCTCCGGCGGCCGGTGGCACCGAGCTGGCAGCCTCCGATCTGGCCGGCGGCGCGGCGGCGATCGGCGGCGCGGCCCGGGCGATCGCCGCGATCGACAACGGCCGTATGCCGGCCCGCCCGACCGACTGACCGCACCGGCGGCCGCCGCCCGGCTGACCAACGGCCCACTGCGGCGACCCGGGTCGGCGGCGGCTGACATCAATTTTGTGCCGGGCAGCCCCTTGACCGTCCGTACTGATGGATGTCAACCTCAAAGGGCTCCACGGTTAACACGGCTGAAATCGTGTCGACAGTGGAGCGTTTTTGGGACGGTCATCGAAGCGCTTCGAGCCAGCGCTTCCCGGGCTGGCGGCCAACCTCCACCGCGTACCGACGCCTGCCCGTGATCCGGTGACCGCGGCGGTGCCCGCACCGCCGCAGCGACCCACACGGGTGCCCTTGCCGATCCCGGAAGGCGATCCACGTTATGAGCGACAGCACGTTCCGCGACCCCGACCAACCCGTGGCCGCCCGGGTCACCGACCTGCTCCGCCGGCTCACCCTCGACGAGAAGATCGCCCTGCTGCACCAGCATCAGCCCCCGGTGCCCCGACTCGGCCTGCCCGGCTTCCGCACCGGGACCGAGGCGCTGCACGGGGTGGCGTGGCTCGGCCCGGCGACCGTCTTCCCACAGGCACTCGGGCTGGGTTCCAGCTGGGACCCCGACCTGCTGCGGCGGATCGGCGAAGCGGTCGGCGACGAGGTACGCGCGTTCCACCACAAAGACCCCGTCGGCGTCGGACTGAACGTGTGGGCGCCGGTGGTCAACCCGCTGCGGGATCCACGGTGGGGCCGCAACGAGGAGGGCTACGCCGAGGACCCGTGGCTGACCGGGGTGCTGGCCACCGGGTACGCCAGCGGACTGCGTGGCGACCATCCCTACTACCTGCGTACCGCGCCGACCCTGAAACACTTCCTCGGTTACAACAACGAGACCGACCGGGCCACCACCAGCAGCAACCTGCCGCCCCGGGTGCTGCACGAGTACGAACTACCGGCGTTCCGCGCCCCGATCGCCGCCGGTGCCGCGGTCGCGGTGATGGCCGCGTACAACCTGGTCAACGGCCGGCCGGCACACCTGAGCCCGCTGATCGACGAGCAGCTGCGCCGGTGGACCGACGACGACGTCCTGGTCGTCGGCGACGCGGGAGCGGCCACCAACATCGCCGGCGCCCAGGGCTACCACCCGGACCACGTCACCGGCTACGCGGCGGCGCTGCGTGCCGGGATCGACAGCTTCACCGAGGACGACACCGACTCGCTGCCGACCGTCGCGCGGATCACCGAGGCGGTGGCGCGCGGGCTGCTCGCCGAACCGGACATCGACCGCGCGGTCCGCCGGATCCTCTCCGTCCGGATCCGGCTCGGTGAGCTGGATCCACCCGAACGCAACCCGTTCGCGACGACCGGCACCGATGTGATCAACTGCCCGGCCCACCAGGACCTGGCCCGGATCGCGGTACGCGAGTCGGTGGTCCTGCTGCGCAACGTACCGACAGAGTCCGGATCCGACCCGGTGCTGCCGTTGGACCCGGACCGGATCCGGCGGGTCGCGGTGGTCGGCCCGCTCGCCGACACCCTCCACACCGACTGGTACGCCGGATCGATGCCGTATGCGGTCACCGCCTGCGCCGGGCTGACCGCGCGGCTGCCGATGGCAACCGTGACCCACCACGAGGGCGTGGACCGGATCGCGTTGCGACTCGGCACTTCGGCGACCTACCTGCAGGCCAGCGGCGCGGCCGCCGGTGGACCGCTGCGGGCCGACAGCACGGCGCGCGGACCGCTGCGCGCGGTCGCGCCGGAGGCGGCGCCGCAGTGCTGCTTCGACGTGTTCGACTGGGGCGACGGGGTGGTCGCGTTGCGCAGCGTCGCCAACGGCCGCTACCTGGCCGCCGGCGACGACGGGGTGCTGGTCAACGACCGGTCCGGACCGGGCGGGTGGGTGGTCAACGAGACCTTCCGGCTGGTCCGCGCCGCCGACGGCCGCATGGCACTGCACCACCTGGCCCGGGACCGCTACGTCACGGTCGGCCCGGACGGGCTGCTGCGGGCCGAGGCCGCCAGCGTCGACACCGCCACCAGGTTCACCGTCGAGCTGGTCACCGATGGCGCCCGGGAGGCGGCAGCACTGGCCCACGACGCCGACGTGGCAGTGGTGGTGCTCGGCAACCATCCGATGGTGTGCGGGCGGGAGACCGAGGACCGGGTCGACCTGGCGCTACCCGGTGCCCAGGCGGCGCTGCTGCGGGCGGTCCGGGCCGCGAATCCGCGTACCGTGCTGGTGCTGGCCAGCAGCTACCCGTACGCGGTGGAGTGGGCCGACCGGCACGTCCCGGCGATCATCTGGTCCGCGCACGGCGGCCAGGAGTACGGCACCGGGCTGGCCGAGGTGCTCTGCGGGGACGCGGATCCGGGCGGCCGGCTCACCCAGACCTGGTACCGACGTACCGCAGACCTGCCCGACCTGTTCGACTACGACGTGATCGCCTCGGACGCGACCTACCTCTACTTCCGGGGGGAACCGCTGTACCCGTTCGGCCACGGTCTGAGCTACACCTCCTTCGACTACCGCGGCCTGCGGTTGTCGGCCACCGAGGTAGGTGCCGACGGCACGGTCGAGGTCAGCGTCACGGTGTGCAACAGCGGGGCGCGGGCCGGGACCGAGGTGGTGCAGCTATACACCCGCCAGCGGCACTCCCGGGTCAAGCAGCCGCTGCGCCAGCTGCGTGCCTTCCGCAAGATCAGCCTCGCGGCGGGGGCGCGGACCACGCTCCGGTTCCGCCTCGCCGCCGCCGACCTGGCGACCTGGGACGTCACCCGGGACCGACCAGTGGTGGAGAGCGCCCGGCACACCGTGTCGGTCGGCCGGTCCAGCGCCGACCTGGTGGCGACCACCACCCTGACCGTACGGGGTGAACGGATCGGGCCCCGCGATCCGCTGGCCGGACCGTTGTGGGCCGCTGACAACGACGACTACGCCGGCACGGCACCGGCCGACCATCCCGAGGGGCGGGACGCGGTGGGCGCGGCGGAGGACGGCGGTTGGATTGCGTTCACCGACGTCGACTTCGACTCCGGGCCCACCGCGGTCACCGCCCGCGTCGCGCACCGGCCGCCCCGGGAGGGGGCCGGAGCGGACCCCGGCGCCGCCGGCCGGGCGGCGGACGGGTCGACGGTCACCCTGCGGCTGGACGATCCGCTGGCCGGCCCGGTTGCCGGTACGCTTCCGGTACCGGCGACCAGCGGCCGCGACGACTGGGCCGAGGTACGGACGGAGCTGCACGGACTGTCCGGAATTCGAGACCTGTATCTGCTTTTCAGTACGGCAGGCGCTACGGTGAGCTACCTGAATTTCGCCGGGACCGCCACTGGCGGTCCGGCCAGGGACCTGGATGGAGGAGCCTAGTGTCAACTCCGTCACAGCCGACCGGCGCCGGGCCGGACCCCGCCGGGCCGGACCCGGCGCGGGACCGGGCCGGCAAGCGGGCCGACATGGTGACGATCGCCGACGTGGCCCGGCACGCCGGCGTCGCGGTCAGCACGGTGTCCTATGTGCTCAGCGGCAAGCGGGCGATCTCGGCGACCACCCGGGAACGCGTACTGGCCAGCATCCACGCCCTCGGCTACCACCCGCACGCCGGCGCCCGAGCGCTGGCCAGCCGCCGGGCGAACGTGATCGCGCTGGTGCTGCCGCTGCGCTCCGGGATGCATTTGCCGGTGCTGATGCAGTTCGCCACCAGCGTGGTCACCACCGCCCGGCAGTTCGACCACGACGTACTGCTGGTCACCGCCGACGAAGGCCCGGCCGGGCTGCGCCGGATCGCGGTCAGCGCCATGGTCGACGGCATCGTGGTCATGGACGTGGAGATGCACGACCCACGCGTGCCACTGCTGCGTGAACTCGAACGGCCCAGCGTGCTGATCGGTTTCCCGGCCGAGTCCGCCGGTCTGACCTGCGTCGACCTGGACTTTTATCGGGCCGGCGAGGCCTGCGTCGAACATCTCGTCACGCTCGGCCACCGGCAGCTCGCCCTGCTCGGAGCCCCTGCGGTGGTCTACGAACGGGAGACCGGCTTCGCCCACCGGACCAGGGCCGGCTTCACCGAGACGGCGACCCGCTGCGGCGTCACGGCGGTCGCCCAGCCGTGCGAGGAGAACTACGACGCGGTGCGCCGCGAACTGGCCGGGCTGCTGCACCGGCACCCGGGGCTCACCGCGCTGGTGGTGCACAACGAGGCGGCGGTCGGGCACGTCCTGGCCGCGTTGCCGACCCTGGGTCGGCGGGTCCCCGACGACATCTCGGTGGTGGCGATCTGCCCGGACGAGGTCGCCGAGCGGTCCGGTCCGGCACTGACCTCGGTGCTGATTCCGGCCGAGGAGGTCGGCCGGCAGGCGGTCAGCCTGCTGATGCGCAAGGTCCGGGGCGACGCGGTGCCGGCCGCCACGCTGCTCGACCCACGGTTGACCGTCCGGGCCAGCACCGGCCCCGCCGCCGCGCTGCCGGGCGCCGAGGCCGGAGATGCCGCCGTCGCAGGCACCGGGCCGGAGACGATGGTGGCACTTGCCCACCGTTCCGATTCCTGATCAACTCGACTGCATGGCAGGCGACGCATCCGCGCGGGGCATCACACCCGGCGCAGACACCACGGCCGGCGGGCACATGTCGGCGGACGAGTTCCGCCGGGCCGGGCACGCGGTGGTCGACTGGATCGCCGACTACTGGCAGACCCTGGAGAAACATCCGGTACGGCCGTCGGATCCGCCCGGTACGGTGGCCCGGGCGCTGCCGGTGACGCCGCCGGAGCACGGCGAGCCGTTCGACCGGATCCTCACCGACCTGGACCGGGTGGTCGTCGGTGGGCTCACCCACTGGCAGCACCCCGGTTTCTTCGGCTACTTCCCGGCCAACACCTCGGCGCCGAGCGTGCTCGGTGACCTGGTCAGTGCCGGGCTCGGCGTCCAGGGCATGCTCTGGGCCACCAGTCCGGCCTGCACCGAGGTGGAGACCGTGATGCTCGACTGGCTGGCCCAGCTACTCGAGCTGCCGCAACGGTTCCGGTCGGGCTCCACCGGTGGTGGCGTCATCCAGGACTCGGCGTCGTCGGCCACGCTGGTGGCCACCCTGGTGGCGCTGCACCGGGCCAGCGGCGGCACCTGGCGCACGGCGGGCACCGCTGCCGGCTACGCCGTCTACACCTCGACCGAGGGCCATTCGTCGATCGAGAAGGCGGCCCGGATCGCCGGGGTCGGCGATCAGGGCGTACGGCTGATCGACGTCGATCCGGTGACGCTGGCGATGCGGCCGGACGCGTTGCGCCGCGCCCTCGATGCCGACCTGGCCGCCGGGCGGCGACCGGCGATCGTGGTCGCCACCGTCGGCACCACCTCGACCACCGCTATCGACCCGGTCGAAGAGATCGGCGCGATCTGCACCGAGTACGGGGTGTGGCTGCACGTGGACGCCGCGTACGCCGGCGCGGCGGCGGTCTGCCCGGAGCTGCGCTGGACGCACGCCGGGCTGGAGCGGGCCGACTCGTACTGCTTCGACCCGCACAAGTGGCTGCTGACCGGGTTCGACTGCGACGCGTTCTGGGTGGCGGACCGGGCCGAGCTGGTCGAGGCGTTGACGGTGATGCCGGAGTACCTGCGCAACGCGCTCAGCGACGCGGGCGCGGTGATCGACTACCGGGACTGGCAGGTACCGCTCGGTCGTCGCTTCCGGGCGGTGAAGCTGTGGTTCGTGCTGCGCTGGTACGGCGCACAGGGGCTGCAGGCGCACATCCGTTCGGCGGTGGCGCACGCGGCCTGGTTCGCCGACCAGGTACGCGCCGACGACCGGTTCGAGATCGTCACGCCGGGGCCGTTCTCACTGGTCTGTTTCCGGTTGCGCGGCCAGCCCGACGAGGTCAACTCCGCCCTGCTGGCCGGGGTGAACGCCAGCGGCTCGGTGCTGCTGACCCACACCCGGGTGGCGGGCCGGTTCACCTTGCGACTGGCGGTCGGCGCGCCGCGTACCGAGCGACGGCACGTCGCCGCCGCCTGGGAGCTGATCGCGGACACCGCCACCGGGCTGCTCGCCGACCAGCAACGCCGCGACGACGGGTAGGACGAAACCCTGGCCGCCGAGCCCGATCAGGAAGCCGGCGGTCAGCCCGAGCGGGGTGAGGAACCGGCTGCGCAAGGGCCGGCTGACCCGCCGGGACGGGATCGGCCGGGCGAATCGGATCAGCAGGTACCCCCCGAGGGCCAGCAGGATCCCGGCCCATCCGACTCCGGCGAGCAGTCCGACGAGGGCGAATACCGGCAGCTTTCGCACAGCACACCTACTTGAGAGATCGAACCTATCGGCTTCGAATGCGGGGGCCGGTGCTGTTGTCAAGCACGCCGACGAAGCCGGCCGCGGCCGGAGGGGCCGGATGTCGGGCCGGGAGCAGATCACGGACGGCCGTGCGGCGGTCAGGTCCAGGCGCGCGGGTTGGCCGCGAGATCCCGGATCCGCTCAGGAAGTTTGCCGGTGGCGACGTCGGCGACGGTGACCGACTCGAGGATCTCCCGCTCGCTGGCCCGCAACGCGATCCAGACGTCCTGCAGCGCGACCGCCGCACCCTGGTAGCCGAGCTCCTCCGGCCGGTGCCCCCGCACGTGGGCGAGCGGGCCGTCGATGACCCGGATGAGCTCCGCGAGGCTGATCTGCTCGGCGGGGCGAGCCAGCCAGTAGCCGCCGTCCGGGCCGCGCTGGGCCTGCACCACACCGGCCCGGCGCAACTGCAGCAGAATTCCCTCGAGGAACTTCGGCGGGATGCCCTGGGCCCGGGCGACCTGCTCGGCGGTCAGCACGACCCGCGCCGACGCCGCAGCCGCGACCGCCAGCTCGACGGCGGCCCGCAGCGCGTAGTCGACCCGGGCAGAGAGACGCATACCTCTCAGGTTACGGCACTGTTTCCATTGTCAGACCGGCCGACCGCGTCGTCAGTCATCTACCCTGGTCACCGCCGTCCGAGCGCCGGTCAGGCAGGCGGCCCGGTCACCCGCCGACCCGCCGGACCAGTCCTTCCTGCACAGCGCTGGCGATGTGCCGGCCGTCGCGGGTGAACATCCGACCGGTGGCCAGCCCGCGCCCGCCGGCGGCCGACGGACTCCAGCAGTCATAGAGGAACCATTCGTCGGCCCGGAACGGCCGGTGGAACCACAAGGCGTGGTCCAGGCTGGCCCCGATCACCCCGCCCGGACCCCAGACCTCGCCGTGCACGGACAGCACCGAGTCGAGCAGGGTCAGGTCGGAGGCGTAGGTGAGTACGCAGGCGTGCAACAGCGGATCGTCGGGCAGCTTGCCGGCGGCGCGGATCCAGACCCGCTGGTACGGGTCGGCCGGCCGGTCCCCGGGGGCGACCAGACCCGGTTCGCCGACGTACCGCACGTCCATCGGCCGGGGGATCACCGCCCAGACACCGAGCCGCTCCGGATAGCGAGCCAGCCGCTCCACCATGGTCGGCACCGCCTCCGGCGGCGGGACGTCCGGTGGCTGCGGCGCCTGGTGGTCCAGCCCGTCCTCGGGCCGGTGAAAGGACGCCGACATGAAGAAGATCGGTTTGCCGTGCTGGTACGCCACCGAGCGGCGGACCGAGAAGGACCGGCCGTCGCGGATGTTCTCCACCTCGTAGTCGATTGGCTCGGCACCGTCGCCGGGACGGACGAAGTAGCCGTGCAGCGAGTGCACCAGCCGCTGCGGGTCGACGGTTCGCCCGGCGGCTACCAGCGCCTGACCAGCGACCTGGCCGCCGAAGATTCGCTGCGGCCCAACCTTGGGGCTCGTCCCACGGAACGCTGACGGCCCGGTCCGGGTCAGGTCGAGCACCTCGAGCAACTGGTCGACGGCGGCCTGCCCGCCGACCGGATCACCGGTCACTGCAACGCCCGGGCCGCCGCGGCGTCGACGAGGCTACCAAGCTGGTGCACCCGCAGCGTGTTGGTGGAGCCAGGGGTGCCGACCGGGCTGCCGGCGACGATCACCACGTACTCGCCGGGATTGGCCCGCCCGAGGCCGAGCAGTGCCTGGTCGACCTGGCGGAACATGTCGTCGGTGTGCTGCACGAACGGCATCAGGAAGGTCTCCACCCCCCAGGAGAGGGCAAGCTGGTCGCGCACCTCGGCGACCGGGGTGAAAGCCAGCAGCGGCAGCTCGCACTGCAGCCGGGAGAGCCGACGCACGGTGTCACCCGTCTGGGTGAAGGCGACCATCGCCTTGGCGCCGATCGCTCGGGCGATCTGCGACGCGGCCGAGGTGAGCGCACCGCCGTGGGTACGGGGGTCGTGCTGCAGCCGGGGCACCGAGATCGAGCCGTGCTCGGTCGTCGTGACGATCTTGGCCATGGTGCTGACCGTGAGCACCGGGTACTTGCCGACGCTGGTCTCGCCGGAGAGCATCACCGCGTCGGTGCCGTCGAGCACCGCGTTGGCGACGTCGGAGGCTTCCGCGCGGGTCGGCCGCGCATTCTCGATCATCGAGTCGAGCATCTGGGTGGCGACGATGACCGGCTTGGCGTTCTCCCGGCACAGCTGCACCGCGCGCTTCTGCACCAGCGGCACCTCGTCGAGCGGCAACTCGACGCCGAGGTCACCCCGGGCCACCATCACCCCGTCGAAGGCGTCGACGATCGCCTCCAGGTGGGTGACCGCCTCCGGCTTCTCGACCTTGGCCAGGACGGGTCGGCGAACCCCCTCCTCGTCCATGATCGCGTGGACCAGCTTGATGTCCTCGGGCGACCGGACGAATGACAGGGCGATGAAGTCGGCGCCCAGGCCGAGCGCGAACCGCAGGTCGTCGGTGTCCTTGTCCGACAGGGCCGGCACGCTGACCGCGACGTTCGGCAGCGAGATGCCCTTGTTGTTGGAGACCGGCCCGCCCTCGACGACCAGCACCCGGATGTCGTTGCCGTCCACCGCGCTGACCTCGACGGCCACCTTGCCGTCGTCGATCAGCAGCCGGTCCCCGGGGCGAACCTCCTGGGGCAGCCTGCGGTAGGTGCAGGAGACCCGCTCCCGGCTGCCGATTATGTCGTCGCTGGTGATGACGACCGAGTCGCCGGTGCGCCACTCATGCGGCCCGTCGGCGAACCGGCCGAGGCGGATCTTGGGGCCCTGCAGGTCGGCCAGCACGGCGACCGCCCGGCCGGCGACCTGAGCCGCCTCCCGGACCAGCTGGTACACCTGCTGGTGGTCCTCGTGGCTGCCGTGGCTGAAGTTCAGCCGGGCCACGTCCATGCCCGCTTCGACGAGCCCACGGATACGCTCCGGGGACGCGGTCGCGGGGCCAAGCGTACAAACGATCTTTGCGCGGCGTGTCACGCCCATGAGGCTAGTCTCTCCCCTGAACCGGCCGACCGGCCGGCCCTGTCTGATGTCCGAACGGAAGTGCCCACCAGCGCTCGGCGCTCCGCGAGACATCGTACTGGTGGGTGGAACCGCGATGGTGGACCGGCGGGCATCGACGACCGCGCTCTCAGGGTAGCGCGGTAGTTGACCATCGCGGTACGGCCGGACGGCCGACGCCCGGACGTTCGGAGATCATTCGCCGAACCGTCACATAGATCCGGTTAACTGGTCACCACACGACCGGAGGGTGGCACGGTGACACAGCGAGTACGGACACGAACGGTGACCGCTCTGATGGCGATGATCGCCACCGGTCTGGCGGCAGGGCTGGCGCCCGGGACGGCGACGGCAGGCGGTACACCGGCCGGTGGGCACGGCGGCGTCCGGTTCGCCACCTTCAACGCCTCACTCAACCGGGGCGTCGACGGCGGACTGGTGGCCGATTTGTCCACTCTGGGTGATACGCAGGCCGCCAACGTCGCCGAGATCATCCAGCGGGTCCGCCCCGACGTGCTGCTGATCAACGAGTTCGACCACGACGGCGAGGGGCGGGCCGTCGAGCTGTTCCAGCGCAACTACCTGTCCCGCGGCCAGGGCGGGGCCAGGCCAATTCACTACCCGTACCGGTTCAGCGCCCCGTCGAACACCGGCGTGCCGTCCGGGCACGACCTCAACCGCGACGGTACGGTCGGCGGCCCGGACGACGCGTACGGCTTCGGACTGTTCCCCGGCCAGTACGGCATGGCGGTCTACTCGCGTCACCCGATCGACCGGCGGTCGCTGCGCACCTTCCAGACGTTCCGCTGGCGCGACATGCCGGGAGCGCTGCTGCCGGACGACCCGGACACCCCGGAGCCCGCCGACTGGTACTCCCCCGAGGTCCTCGCGGACGTGCGGCTGCCGTCGAAGAGCCACTGGGACGTACCGGTACGGATCGGCCGGCAGACCGTGCATCTGCTGGCCAGCCACCCCACGCCGCCGGTCTTCGACGGCCCGGAGGACCGCAACGGCCGGCGTAACCACGACGAGATCCGGTTCTGGGCCGACTACGTCGTCCCGGCCCGGTCCGGTTACATCTACGACGACCGGGGCCGACGCGGCGGGCTGCGCCCCGGTGCCCGGTTCGTCATCGCCGGTGACCTCAACTCCGACCCGTACGACGGCGACGGCATCCCGGGAGCGGCTCGACAGGTCACCGGGCATCCACTGGTCGACGACCGACGGCCGCCGACGAGTGCGGGTGGGCCGGCTGCCAGCCAGCGCCAGGGCGGGGCGAACCTGACCCACGAGGGCGACTCCCGCTACGACACCGCCGACTTCGCCGACGGTACGCCGGGCAACCTTCGGGTCGACTACCTGCTGCCGAGCCGCCGCCTGCAGACGGCGGGCAGCGGGGTTTTCTGGCCGACGCCGGACGATCCACTGTTCCGGCTGGTCGGCGATTACGACCCGGCGCTGCCCGGCGGGTTCCCGACCTCGGACCACCGGCTCGTCTGGCTCGACCTGCGCTGCTGAGCGGCAGTTCCAAGCGGTCAGTCGGTGCCGGTGGCGGCGAGCGATCCCGGTGGGCGGGCGTCGCGGGAGGCGATCGCGTTCATCGGGATCTGCACTGCCCGCACCCCCATGTCGAGCCGGGCCACCTGGTAGAACTGCGCCCGGGCACGGCGGTAGTCGACGAACCCGGCCCGCCAGGTCTGTTCGTCGACTGGTTCGTCACCGGTGGCAAATGCCTCCAGCCTCCACAACGTCTCGGTGAGGGCCTGCGCGGCGGCGATGGTCGGCCCGTCGGCGAGCAGCAGGATCGACTCGAAGCACACGGACCGGTCCGACTCGGCCTGTCCGAGCCGGGCCAGCCCTTCCTCACGGCCGATCGGGCTGATCGCGGTGATCAGACCGCGGCTGGCCAGCACCCGTGAGGCGAGCAAGGCGATCTGCTTGGCGGTGGCGGCGAATTCGACGTACCCGGCGAGCCGCCGATCGTCCCACCGCACGGATTGTTCCCGGCGCCACCGGTTGCGCTCGGTGATCCCGGTGCCGACGTAGGTGAGCACCCCGCCGACGACCACCGCAAGGATGGTCGGCAGGTGTTCCAGCAGAGACATCACATTCTCCGTCGCGTCGCCGGGCCTCAGGGTAGTGAGCCGTCACAAGGTCGCGTGCCAGCACAAGGCCCGGTCCCCTCGGGGGTCTCCGCTTGCCCATGCCTTACACCGTAAGTTAGGCTGCCTTACGGCGTAAGACAGCCGGTCGCGTCCGCGGACGCCCGGCGGACGAGAAGGGGATACTCATGAGCGATCTGGTCCGCACGGCGCGGCTCACCGGCGTGTTCTACTTGGGCCTCGGCATCACCGCCATGCTCGGCTTTCTGATCGTCCGACCCCAGCTGGTCATCGCCGGCGACCCCGCAGCGACACTGGGCAACCTGGTAGGGCACGAGACGCTCGCCCGCGTCGGCGTCGCGCTCGAGCTGGGCGTCGTCGTCACCCAGGCGCTCGCCGCCGTCTGGTTCTACCGCCTCTTCCGCATCGCCGACCCGCTCGCCGCCGGCAGCATCGGCGCGTTCGGGCTGGTCAACGCGGTGGCGATCATGGGCAGTGCGGCGATGCTCGCCACGGCCGTCGAGGTCGCGGGCGCGCCGATCGGCGACGCCGCGCCGATCGTCCAGGCTCTCTATCTGGTCAGCGGCAACCTGTGGGGGGTGGGCAACCTGTTCTTCGGGCTGTGGCTCATCCCGATGGGCAGGTGTGTGATCCGGTCACGTTGGATGCCCCGACCACTCGGCTGGGTGCTCGTCATCGGTGGCCTCTGCTACCTCGCGAACGGGTTCCTGCTCTACCTCACACCCGACGCCCAGGTCGTCGCCGACCTGCTCGTGGTGCCGGCCACCGTTGGCGAGCTCTGGATGATCGGCTACCTGCTGACCGTCGGCGTCCGACGAAGGACGCCGTCCCGGGTGTTACCGCACCGTCAGGGCGGGTAGGCGAGGGTAGCGGAGAATCACGCGGATCGCCGCAATCTTGCCCGACGAGGTGGAAGTTGGCGATGATGAACCGGAGCTACCTGCGGCTGGGCGTCGCGTTGACGCTGAACGTGATCCTGGCGGTCGGGTTCGTCGTCCTGTTCGGGGTGGCGTTCTACTTCGGCCGGCAGGAGAGCTTCATCGGCGACGAGCAGTTCCTCAAGTCGATGATCCCGCACCACTCGCGGGCGATCCTGGTCTGCGAACGGTCGGACATCACCGATCCGGAAATCATCGAGCTGTGTGGACAGATTGTCGAGACGCAGCAGGAGGAGATCGACCAGATGAAACAGATCCTGCAGCGGTACGAATGAGTCACGTCCGCGCGGCGCTCGGCGTCGTACTCACCGTCGTCGCCATCGGGGCAGGCACCGCAGCCTGCACCGCCGACCCGTCGGAAGCCGACACCGGCCCGTCCGCCACCAGCGCCGACCCGGTCGATCAGCGGTCAGCGGCACAGCCGCCGCCGGTCGCGCCCGCACCGCCGATCGCGCCGCTGCCCGACCCAATAGCCGCCCGGCCCGTCGCCTCAGTGGCCGCCACCAGCGGCCCGGTCTCGGTCGGCACGGTCGAGATCCCGCCGGGCCGACTGTCGGTCAGCCTCGACTGCGTCAGCGGCGGCCGTGGGGATGCCGCCGCCGCCAGCGGAGCTGCCGACCTCGCGGTGTTCCTCGACCCGTGGATGCGGTTCGAGCTGCAGTGCCCCGCCGACGAGGTGACGAAGATCCGCAACGTCGACCAGGACCACCCGGGCGGCCCGGCCACCATCCGGGTCGAGGCCGGCGCGGACGTGCGGTGGAACCTGCTGGTCGAGCACCAGCCGGGCTAGGCTGCGCCGGTGAACGGGTGCGTGTTCTGCCGGATCATCGCCGGGGAGTCCCCCGCGTGGCGGGTCGCCGACTCCCCCGCCGGAGTGGCGTTCCTGGACACCCGGCCGGTGTTCCCGGGCCACGTGCTGGTCAGCCCGCGCCCGCACGTGGTCACCCTGACCGACCTGCCGCCGGCCGATCTGGCCGGGTACTTCTCACTGGTGCAGCGGGTCGCGGCGGCGGTCGAGGCTGGCCTGGACGCGGGCGGCACCTTCGTCGCGATCAACAACCGGGTGTCCCAGTCGGTGCCGCACCTGCACACCCACGTGGTGCCCCGGACCAGGGGCGACGGGCTGCGCGGCTTCTTCTGGCCGCGCCGCCGCTACGCCGACGACGTCGAGGCCCGGCGGTACGCCGAACAGGTCGCCGCCGCGTTACCTCCCGGACCGGACCTGCCGTGAAGCCGCCCTCGTGATCAGGCGAAGCGACGCGCGGAGTCAGCCTCGCCCGATATCCGGCAGAATATATGGACGTCTATCTATTGACCTGGTGCGTGGACCCGACGGACCGCCCGGTCCCACGCCGGGTGGTACGGGAGTGGGGCCGGGCGGCGGATCGTCACCAGCGAGCGGTTATCCGGACCACCGTGTACGGCAGCACCGGGTCGGTCGCCCCGTACTGGAAGTTGACCAACAGCAGGTCGCGGCCGTCGACGGGCCGTGCAGCCGGGGGCCGCGACGATCAGATACCGCTGGTCCGGGGTGACCAACTCGCTCAAGGGCGTCTCGTCGCGCCGCCTCCGGCAGGAGTTCCCCGACCTCGCACGCCACTACCACCGGGCCAACAAGTTCTGGTCGGGCTCGTACTTCGCCGGCTCCGTCGGCGGCGCGCCACCAAGCATCGTGAAGCAGTACATTGAGCGGCAGAACCGTCTGGCTCAGGGCACTGCTCGGGCCCTGGCGGCCCTCCCAGCGCGGGCCTTCACCCCCGGTCTGAAGGCCGGAGCACTGGCCCGCATTCCGGTAGCGGTGGTCGACGCCGGGCATCCGCTGGCCGGGCGTACCACGGTGGGGTCGGACGCGGTCGGGACGGACACCGTCAGGTTGGCCGACTTGGCCGACGGCCAGCTGAGTCTGCCACCGGAGGAGCTGACGCCCGCTACTGGTCGGCGATCCTGGCCGCCTGCGCCCGCGCCGGTGTGGCCGTCGAGGTGGTCGACTGCGAGCAGCTGGGGTGGCGCCGGATCGGGCTGGCGGACCTTGACGGTTTCGCCCTGGTGCCCCGATCACTCGCCGAGCTACCCACAGTGGATGGGGTGGTGCTCCGGCTGACCGACGAGCTGCCCGCCCCCGATCTGGAGCTGGTGTGGCGGCGGGACGCGACGTCACCGGCCGGGCTGGCGGTCGCCCGGGTCGCTCACGACCTTCATTGATCATCGAACGGGGCTGCTCAGCTGTCCGACGAGCGACGGGTGACCAAGCGGGCCAGCGGCGAAACCTTCGTCAACCGGGCCGAGGCGGTGGCGGTCAGCGCCGTACCGCCGTAGGTCTGCAGGGTGGCCCGGTAGACGGCCTCCGGCTGGTGCCAGCCGAGGACGCTGGCGTGCCCGGTCATGACCTGCGCGAGTTCGGCGGGCGGCACCTCCTCCAAGGTGCGTGGACCGAGCGCCCGGGGCAGTGCCGGCGGTTGATGGGCGAGCCGATACGTGCTCGGCTGGACTCCGGTCTCGCCGAGGGGGCTGTCCCGGACGAGCAGACCTCTGCGTACCGCTGCAGTGACCGCCTTGTTGATCGCACTTGCCGAGGCCCGACTGACGCGCTGACCACCGGCTGCATGGACGTACGCGATCTGTAACCGCCCGCCGGTCACCGGGCCTTCGCAGGCGACGATGGCGAGTATGGCCTCCTGCATCCCCGGCGGCGGCGGAGTCTCGGCGCGCGGGGCGGCGCCCTGGAAGATCTCGTACGGCTTGAGTCCAGGCGCCGGGTCCAGATCCCGCTCGACCGGTTCCGCCCGCTCGACCCGTTCCACCAGTCCGACCGGTTCCGCCAGTCCGACCGGTTCCGCCCGCTCGTCCGGTCCCGCCTGGCTGACTGGTTCGCGCGCCGGTTCGGCTGCCGCCGCCCAGCCGGACGGGCGGATACCCCGCTGGTCCAGCGCCGCCCGCAGATCCTGCAACACCGCCGCTTCGTCGACGACGAACGACGACTGCGGGATACGGAAGAACTCCCAGCCGCAGCGCTCCAGTTCCCGCTGCCGGGCCATGTCGGCCTCGTAGCGGTCGGGCCCGTGCCAGGCGTCGCCGTCGCACTCGACCGCGAGCCGTCCGTTCGGACCGATCACCACCAGGTCGATGAGATAGCCGATCGCCTCGAACTGCGGCACGACGGTGAAGCCAGCGGCGACGAGCCGATTGTAGACACGCTGCTCGAACAGTGAGTCGAAGGGTGCGACCGGCCGGTCCTCGGGCACCTCGGTCGGCAGTGGGGTGCCGTCGTGCTCGCTCGGGCGGGCAGTCACGCCGTAGCAATAGTCGAGCAGTTGGTAACGCATGTCCTCGGGATTACCAAGGTCGCTGAGTCGGACCGAGTGGAAGACCCACATCTGGTCCTTGGCGCGGGAGGCGGCGACGTTGTAGCGCTGCACGTACATCTCGGCCGTCGCAGCGCCGATCCGTACGCCGTCCTCCATCGCCGCGACCATGCTGAGGAACACGACGTCGCGTTCGGATCCCTGGAAATCGGCGGAGTCGCCGCACCGCAGCTCCCGACGCTCCCATTCCGCCGGATCGAGCTGTTCCAGCAGCAGCCGTTCGATCCGCTTGGCCTGATGGACTCCCTGCAGCGAGATCACGCCGAAGGTCAGACCGTCGTAGCGGGGGTCCTGCGCACAGGCCACGATCTGCGCGACGACCGCCTCGGCCTCCGGCGGGTTGACCTTGTTGCTGGTGCCGCTGACGTAACCGTTCCCGACGTGCACCGGCCGGATCGGTTCGAGGCGGTCGGCCCCGTACTGACGGACGGGGATCAGCCGGATGTTCTCCGGCTCGTACGCGATCCGGTTGGAGAAGTTGATGATCTCCGGAACGCAGCGGCGGTGTTCGGTCAACGGAATCAGGCCGCTGAACCGCATCTTGGCCTCGTCGAACAGGCTCCGCTTCGGGTCCTGCCACGACGCCCGGTACGGGTCGTCGCCGAGGTACTGGTCCGCGAGGTCGCGCAGATGTTGCTGGTCGACGCCGACCCCGCTCGGTGAGACCTGCTTGTCGTCGCCGATCACCACGATTTTCGGCGCCAGGTACTGCAGGAACGTTGCGGCCAGCCCGGCCTGTGACGCCTCGTCCACGACGACGACGTCGAACATGTCCGGCTGCACCTGCAGCTGTTCCGCGATCCGGTAGATCGGCATGATCCAGACCGGTACCGACGGGCGGCAGCGGTCCATGGCCTGGCGGATCTCGGCGCGACGCTGATGGGCGTACTTGCCGGTACCCTTGCCGAGCCCTCGCACGAGCTGGCCGTACTGCTGCAGGTTGGCCCGGGCGGAGCCGCTGATCCGGTCCGGCGAGGCGGCATGTCGCCAGGCGCGGGCGGCGGCCAGCTCCTCGACGTGGCCCCGGATCCGGCCCTCGAGCTCACCGATCTCGGACTGCAGCCGGTTGAGATCGGTGATCTGCCGGTCGGCGAGCCACGCGCCGACGACCGCCCAGGCCCAGGCGTCGTCCCAGCCGTCGAGGCGCTCGTCCCATCTGTCGTCGGCGCAGTCGGTGACGACGGCGTCGTGCAGGCGGGGCGCCACCGCCCGCAGCCGGGAACCGAGCGCGTCCCGACGGTCGACGAGCTCACGCACCTGGGTCAGTCGGGTGAGCCGAGCGACAGCGGCGGCGTACCTGCCCACGTCCCGGGCGGCGACCGCCTCCACCAGCTCGCGCAGCGGTGCAGCGGCGGTCGGCTGATGGCTCAGTGCGACGACCGGCTCCCCGATGGCGTCCACGGCGGTCCGGGTCCGCGCCAGGTGGTCGTCGGCGGCGGCCGAGTCCACCAACGCGGCGTAGGCCCGTACCGCCGAAAGATCCGACCACTGTGGGCGGGGTAGCTGTGCGGCCGCCAGCCGGTGCTCCTGGTCGGTCAGCCCGGCACCGAGCGCGAGAACTCGCTGCAGTTGGCTCAGCTCGGTCTGGTGCCAGGTCAGCCGTTCCTGGAAGGTGTCCTCGGGCGGGACGACGACGGTGGCCGGCCAGGCGCGGTCGGCAGCGGTCAGCAGCCGGGTGGCCTGTGCCCAGGCGAGGAACGCGTCGACGGCCTCGGCCGTCGTCGGCGGGCGACCGTCCACGCGGACCCGGCTGAACAGCTCCCGAGCCGCCTTGACCGGCTTGGCGGCGAGCAGGTTCAGCACCGGCGTGCCGTCGGCTGCGAGCTTGACCCTGCCGCCGGCCGCGAGGTGCTCGCGCAGGTGGTGGGCGAGCGACACGAGCTGGGCGACGTCCGGCCCGGCCTGGGGCACGCCGCCGTCCTGCACGCCGATAACCTGCACGTCGGTGATGCCGAGGTAACGCACCTGCGGTTCGGCCTGTGCCACCAGTTGCTGCAGGTGCGCGGCCCGGTTGTGCCACAGCTGTCCCCGGCCGCAGGTCACATCGGCCAACGCGTCGGCCATCCACGGTTCGCGTCGTCGCGCCAGGTCGTCGGCGGTGTCGGCGAGGCGGTGCAGATCCTGCTGCAGCGCGGTCCGGGCCGCCGGAGGCAGCGCTCTGACCACCACGTACGCCGGATGTTGCCGGCTGTCGTGCCGCGCGTCGTGGGCGGCGCGGGCCTGTTGTTCGGCGGTGACGGCAGCGGCGAAGTCCGCCGGCGGGGCCAACCGCGCGGGGTCGGCCAGCGTGGCCCGCGACGACGCTTCGTCCGCGATCAACTGCTGGTCGCGCAGCAGCCGCAACCACTCGGTGATCTCGGTCCGGGTCAGCGGGGGCTCGTCCCCGGGTGCTGCCGGTGCCCACGGGCGGATCCACCCGTACCGTTCTCCGGCGTGACGGTGCGCCTCGGCGATCGCGGCCAGCGTGCCCCGGTACGGTCCCTGCTCGTGCCGGGCGACTTCGGCGGCCCGCACGTCGACCAGCCGCTGGTGCAGTTGGGCACGCTGACGCCGGAGCTGGTCGATCGCGTCGAGGTGCCGGGCGATGGTCCGGTCGGACTCGTCGGCGTCGAAGTCGATGGCGTGCTGCGAGATCGTGTTGACCGCGACCTTCAGGTCCGCCATGTCCTCCCTCGACGCGCCGACGACCGCGACCGACAGCGGCCGGATCGCCTCCGGCAGCTTCGTGCGTACCTCCTTGAGCGCACGATCGGTCTGCGCGGTGACCAGGACCCGCTTGCCCTGGGCGAGCAGATGGCTGAGCAACGCGGCGGCGGTGTGTGTCTTGCCCGTACCGGGCGGGCCCTGCACCAGGGTCTGGGCGTGCCGGTCCACCTGCTGAAGGATCTTCAGTTGCTTGTCGTTCACCGGCAGCGGCAGGTAGAACTCGTCGTCGACGGCGATCACCGCGCCGGGCGTCGGGTCGGTCTCGGTCGCCGGGCGGTGATCCGGATCCACCAGCGGCAGGATCCCCTCCGGCACGGAAGCCGCGTCGATCAACTGCTTGCGGATGCGCTCGAGCACCTCGACCAGCCCGTGGCTGCGCCGACGCAGGACGATCGCGGGCGCCAGGGTCACCTCGGGCCGCGCGGGACCGCCGCTGCCGGGCAGTTCCGTCTCGAGGTAGCCGCCGTCCGGGTCGAGGCTGTGCGCCACGCGTTGCAACAGTTCGCCGATCGTCGCTACGTTGAGCGGATGGTCGGCGAAGGTCCGTGCGGTTTCCCGGACCTCGCCGATGTGCCGCGACCGCGTCAGGTGCGAATCCAGCATGTCGAGTTCGAGGCGCAGCGGGTCGGCCGTTTCGGCGGCGTTGACGTGCAGTGTGCCGGTTACCGGGTCGAGGTCGATCGTGACCGGTACGGTGAGCAGGTGTCGCCGTACGGCCGGATGGTCGGCTGGCTTCCAGGTGAGGCATCCGACGGCGAGGACCAGCTCCTTCTCTTCGGGATTGCTCGCCGCCGCTGCTTGCATCGAGAAGAGCGTGCCGTACGCCTCACGCACCGGCTGATCGACACGTTCCCGCTCCGACCAAGTCTCCCAGCGGATCAGCCATGACCGGTAGGCGTCCTCGATGTCGGGGTGCTCAGCCAGACGAGACACCGCAGGGTTGCCGTCGACGTCCGGCTCCCCGTCCGGATCCGGAACTTCCACCTTGAGCTGCGGGGTGATCTGTGGATCGTCGATGCCTGCGGTCAACCAGCGGCGCAGCGCCTCGCCGACGGCGGGCGGCCGGACCACATCGATCCGATCGATGTGGCCGACCTCGTCACCAGGCTCTGGCGTGGCGTCCCAGTGCGCGAAGTGCACGGCGGAGTGTCGTGGCATCCTCCGCGTCCAGGCAACCTCCTCGTAACTGTCGACCGTGCGGGGCGCCGAGACGACCGACTGCTGTGCCCGCGCCAGGAACTCGAAGAGTCGCACCGCCCGATCGAGGCGGTTCGCCACAGAGGACGTCAAGATACGGTTTCCTTTCGACGCTGGACCACCCGATCGAACATAGAGGAAAGAACACCGGCGCCACACCTCCGCCGTTCGGCGCTGGTTCCGAGGCCGTACGGACGATCAGCGCCAGATGCAGTGACGTTCGCCAATCGGTGATGTGGAATCGGGACAGGTGGTCGCCGGGTCAGCGGCGGAAGATGGTGATTGAGTGACCGACCTGGTCGATCGGCTCGCTGCTGTCGATCAGCTCACGCAACTCACCGCCGGTGGTCGCCACCCAGGTGTTTGACACCACCAGCAGACCGTGTACCTCCTCGGGCGGCACCTCGCGCGGATCAGTGGCGGTGATGCCGTAGTACTCTGGCACGCCGGCACCCTTGTAGGCCAGCCACACCCGCTCGTCCGGGTACCGCTGCCGCAGCCGGTCGGCCAGCCGCGCCAGGTCCTGCCCCCAGTCCACGTTCGAGTCGTGCAGGTGGTGGTAGGTGCGGGCCGGGCCACCGAACGCCTCGTTGGCGTACGGCAGGTAGAACGGGAACGCGCGGGCCGAGCTGACCGCGACCAGCGCGACCAGCGCCACCGCGGCCGGCCGGGCGTACCGAGCGGCGGCGGCCGGCCACCGCACGGCGGTCACGGCCGCCGCTGCCACGGCCAGGAAGACCGGGACGACGATCGCGTATCGGACGCCGAGGTCGCGGGAGCCGGTCATCGCGACGGCCAGCAGTACGGCCGCTGGTGCCAGCAGGTAGCCGGCGGCCGGGCGCAGCCGGGGCACCGAGAGCATCGCGGCCGCGCCGACCAGCCACAGCGCCAGTGCTCCGAGCGGCGTCTTCACCAGCAGCGCGGCCGGCAGGTAGTACCACCGGTGGCCGGAGTACGTCTCACCGAACAGGTACCCGCCCCATTTCCAGTCCTCGAAGCCGAACTGGATCCGCATGCCGTCGCGGAACGACTCCGGAAACGGCAGCCAGTCGACCACTGTTCCGCGCAGCCCGCCGATCGTCGGCACCGAGCCAGGTGGCACCGTCTGCAGCCGCGGGTCGACGACGAGGTAGCTCACCCACACGGTCAGCAACGCGAGGAGTCCGATCGCGGTCGCGGCCGCGCCGGCGACGACGAACCGCCGGGTCCGGGGCGAGGACGGACGGGGCGGCCAGACCGGCCGGGCGTGCCGGACCGACCAGGCGGCCAGCGCCAGCAGCACCGGCACCGCCGCCAACGCGCTCATCTTGGTGGCCAGCGCCGCGCCGAGCGCCAGGCCGGCCAACGGCAGGTAGAGCCACGGTCGGCGCCGGGCCCGCCACAGCAGCCAGGCCGAGGTCAGCAGGAACCCGGCGGTGGGTACGTCGAGGGTGGCCAGCGAGCCGTGCGCGATCACGTCGGGCGTGAACGCGTACACCGCCAGGGCGATCAGGGCACCGGCCCGGCCGGTGATGTCGCGGGCGAACGCGAGGACCACCAGCCCGAACGCGAGGGTCAGCCCGATCATCGGCAGCCGGGCCAGTAGCAGCAGCCGGTCGGCGTCGTTGCCCGCTTCGTACAGCACGTGCCGCCCGAGGTCCGTCTGGTTGCCCTGGAAGGACGGCTCGATGTACGGGTCGGCGAACGCCAGGCTGGCCCCGATGACAAGTTTGCCCAGCGGCGGATGTTCCGGGTTGACCTGCAGACCGCCGCCCTGCAGGTAGAGCGCCGCCGCACCCACGTATACCGGCTCGTCGATGGTCGGCGCCTGCGCCACCGCGGTGGTGACCATCGCGACCGCCATCTGCCCCAGCAGCAGCGCCACGACCAGCGGATACCACCAACGTCGGTGCCGTCGCAGCCAGCCGGGCCGATCCGGTTTCTCCGTCACCGTGCTCGGATGGTCATCCGAGGTGACGGGGACATCCCGGTCGAGGACTCCCGACTTGCGCAAGAGGCTCACGGGCCGGCAGCCTACTCCGTCGCTCGACCGCGACCGTCACTTCGCTTGGGTGATACCTCCGTAGATTCCCAATGACGTCTGAGGTGGCGCTGAGGAAAATACGAGGGATCCCTGGTGGGCCGCAGGCGGCGGATGCCTCCTGCGGCCCATCGGTTCGGTTCGTCCGGTGAGATTGGTCGGCTCCGCCGGCCCGGGGTCACCGTGGCCGTCGGGTCAGGCGCAGATCGCCTGAATCGCCAGACCATCGGTCGGCACACCGGTCAGGGTGAGGTTGACGGTGCTGAGACCGGCGTTCGGGTAGAGCGAGCTCAGGAACGTCTGCCCGGAGGCACCGGGTCCGGTGGCCGCGCCGACCGAATGCACGTCCTCGGTGCTGGACGAGCAGGTGTGGTTCGCCGAGGCGACCCCGGTCTGCACCGACCCTTCGGCCGCCGCTCCCACCGGGCTCGCGCAGATGGCGTACGCGGTGACCCGCCAGTTGCCCGAGCAGCCCGCGGCGGTGCTGCGGGTCGGCGACGAGGAGTAGGTGGAGTTGCCGGGGACGATGGTGTAGCCGGGCACCGAGTCCACCGGTGCGCAGATGGCGTACCCCTCCAGTGCCCAGTTGCCGCTGACGCCGCCCGGCGGTTCGTCCGCCCAGACCTCGTACCGGTCGGTCTGGCCGGGGCCGCTGACCGGCTGCAGGGCGCTGAGTCGGATCGATCCGGCGGCCGGCCCGCTCACCCGGGCCCCGCCACCGATCACCCGGGTGTCGTCCGGGCATTCGGCGGCCCGGAACTTCGGTGACTGTGAGTCCGTCGCGGTGGCCAGGTGGGTGGTCCGGAACAGGCCGCTGACCGCAGCGGCTGGCGCGGTCGCGACGACTTGGGCGGCCGCACCGACGGTCAGGGTGGCGAGCAGCGCCGCCACGCGCAGACCGGTGCGACGGTGTTTCGTGTTCATCGCTCCTCTTTTCGGATTGATTGAGATGACTGGCGTGTGCCGTCGATCCAGACGGTGACCGATGGACCTTCGGAACTGTTTCGGTAGTCGTTAAATAGGCTGCTCAGCCACGAAACACGGAGCATCCTGCAGAGGTGGACACTGCACAGACCGACGTCGAGCTGCGGGTCCTCGGTGAGGTGACGGTGCGGGTCGGCGGCCGGGACATCGACCTGGGGCACGCCCGGCAACGCTGCGTCCTGACCGCGCTGCTGGTCGACGCGAACCGGCTGGTCCCCACCGACCGGCTGCTGGACCGGGTCTGGGGGCACCGGCAACCGCAGCGGGCCCGCAACGCGCTCGCCGGCTACCTGTCCCGGCTGCGGCAGGTGCTGGCCCCGGCCGAACCGGTACGTATCGTCCGCCGGTCCGGCGGCTACCTGCTGCGGGTCGATCCGGCCCTGGTCGACCTGCACCTGTTCGGCCAGCTGGTCAGACGGGCCAGGGCCGGCACGAGCGCCGCGCGGACCGGCGGGACGTCGGTTACCGTCGACGATCCGGCGGCGTTGCTGGCCCGGGCGTTGTCGCTGTGGCGCGGTACCCCGTTCGGCACCCTGGAGTCGGCCTGGCTCGACACGGTACGCACCGCGCTGGCCGCCGACCGGCTCGCCGCCCAGCTGGACCTGATCGACCTGCGGTTGGCGGCAGGTCGGCACGCCGACCTGCTCGGCGAGCTGACCGCGCTGGCCGCCGAGCATCCCCTCGACGAGCGGATCGCCGGTCAGTTGATGCGGGCGCTGTACGGGGCGGGCCGGCAGGCCGAGGCGTTGCGGCACTACCAGGTGGTCCGTACCCGGCTCGCCGATGAATTGGGCACCGACCCGGCGGCGGCGCTGCGGCAGACGTACCACCGGATCCTGACCGCGGACCCGGCGCTGGGGACGGCGACCGCACCCCCGGCGGCCCTGCCTCCGGCCCCACGCGCCGCGCCGGGGCAGGGGGCGGTAAGAGAGCCGGCGGCGGCGAAGGAGCCGGCGGCCGACGTGCCGTGCCAGCTGCCGGCCGCCCCGGCCTGCTTCACCGGCCGGGTCGCCGCCCTCGCCGAGCTGGACGCGCTGCCGATCGACGACCAGGATCGGACGCCGCTGGCGGTGGTCGCCGGCACCGCCGGGGTCGGCAAGAGCAGCCTGGTGCTGCACTGGGCGCACCGGGCCGCCGCCCGGTTCCCCGATGGACAGCTGTACGCGAACCTGCACGGCTTCGACCCGGCCGGCGCGGCGCTGGACCCAGCCGAGGTGGTACGCGGATTCCTGGCCGCGCTCGGTGTCGCACCGCAGCGGATGCCGATCGGGCTGGCCGCGCAGGCCGCCCGCTACCGCAGCCTGGTCGCCGGCCGGCGGATGCTGATCGTGCTGGACAACGCGCGCGACGCCGAACAGGTCCGCCCGCTGCTGCCCGGCGCGCCGGGCTGCGTCACCGTGGTGACCAGCCGGGGCCAGCTGACCGGGCTGCATCCCGGACCGGAGCTGACGGTGCCGGCGGTGGCGAGCCTGGCCGGTGTCCCGGTGCCCGCCGCCCGGCGGCTGCTGGCCGAGCTGACCCGCGCCAGCCTGGTCACCGAGCACTCCCCCGGCCGGTACGTGCTGCACGACCTGCTGCGGGCGTACGCCGCCGAGCTGGCCGATGCGCGGGAACCGGCGGCGCGGCGGCGGGCCGCGACCGGGCGGCTGCTCGACCACCTGCTGCACACCGCGTACGCCGCCGACCGGTTGCTGTACCCGCACCGGGACCCGATCCTGCTGGACTGCCCGGCTGACGGGGTGGTGGTGCCGGCGCTGGCCGACGGCGCCGCGGCGATGCGCTGGTTGGTGGCCGAACACCGGGTGCTGGTCGGCGCGGTCGACTTGGCGGCCCGCGACGGCTGGGACCGGCACGCCTGGGAGCTGGCCTGGAGCCTGACCAGCTACGTCAACCTGCGGGCACTCTGGCACGACCAGTTGACCGTGCAGGGTGCCGCCTTGCCGTCGGCGGTGCGGCTGGGCGACCCGGCTGCGCAGGCGCACCTGCACCGCAACCTGGGTCGGGCGTTGACCCAGCTGAACCGCACCGACGAGGCGGCCCAGCATCTGGCGCAGGCGCTGGCCGGGTTCATGGCCGTCGGGGACCGGGCGAACCAGGCACAGACCAACGTCAACTTCGCTCGGCTGCGGGAGCGGCAGGGCCACGACGCGCAGGCCCTCGAGTATGACCTGCGCTCGCTGGAGCTGTACCGGCAGGCCGGGCACCTGACCGGTCAGGCGCGGGCGATGAACAACATCGCTTGGACCTGGATCCGGCTCGGCGAGCCCGACCAGGCCCGCGAGCTGTGCCGGCAGGCGCTCGCGATCAACACCGAGCTCGGCAACCGGCACGGGGCGGCGACCAACTGGCGTACCGCCGGTTGCGCCGAGGCGGCGGCGGGTGCGCATCGCCCGGCGGTCGACTGCCACGAGCGGGCGTTGCGGCTGTTCCGCGCGATCGGTGACCGGGGCGGTGAGGCGGAGACCCTGGTCGACCTCGGCGACGTCCGGTACGCCTGCGGCGAGGTCGACCCGGCCCGGGAAAGCTGGACGGCGGCGCTGGTGCTGATGGAGCAGGCCGGTCATCCGGACGCCGCCGCCGTGCGCGCCCGCCTGGCCCGCCCGGCCGCGCCGACTCACTACGCCGGGCGGCCGGACAGCACCGCTACCCGGTGAGCGTCCCGGGGGCGTGTGGCGTCACGCCGAGGTGTCGACCACGGAGCCGGCGGCGGCACCGGGGTGGGTGGCGCGGTGGGTGGTGGGGCGGCGACGGGTCGGCAGCCCGAGCGTCGGGTTGGCGACGCCCCACGCGGCGCCCCTGCAGACCAGCTCCTTGTAGCCGGCGGCGAGGCGTCCGGTCAGCACCGCCGGCCTGGCGCGGTCGTCGGCGGTGACGTACTGGATCAGGCCCTCCCGGCGGCCCAGCGAGATGCACTGGTTGAAGTAGCGCAGGGGCGCGTTCGGCAGTTTCCCGCCGGTCATCCGGG
The DNA here is from genome assembly GCF_048060245.1 of Micromonospora sp. LOL_014. Taxonomy (NCBI): domain Bacteria; kingdom Bacillati; phylum Actinomycetota; class Actinomycetes; order Micromonosporales; family Micromonosporaceae; genus Micromonospora; species Micromonospora sp. LOL_014. The sequence goes on along the minus strand of NZ_JBHMIP010000023.1, from coordinate 16,734 downwards.
CTGCGATCGAGTCGGCGGCCTGCCACGCCATCGGGGTGCCCGAGGCGCACGACATCCGCAGCGGCTTGCCGCCGGATCCGGTCGCCCAGGCCGCGTCGCCGACGGCGTACACGTCCGGATGCGACACCGAGCGCATGGTGCCATCGACGACGATCTGGCCGCTGTCGGCAAGCTGCAATCCGGTCGTACGGGTGATCGGGTGGACGGCGAAGCCGGCGGTCCAGACGGTGACGGCGGCCGCGATGGTGCCGTCGGTGGTGGTGGTGACCCGGTCGGCGGCGACGCCGGTGACGGCGGTGTGCTCGTACACGGTGATGTTGAGCCCGGCGAGGACCTTGCGCAGATGCGCGCGGCCCTTCGGCGACAGGGTGTCGCCGAGGCCGCCGCGCACGGCGAGGGCGACATCGAGATCCGGGCGGGCCTCGGCGATCTCGGTCGCGGCCTCCAGCCCGGTCAGGCCACCGCCGACCACGACGACCGACTGACCGGCGGCAAGCCGCGCCAGCCGGTCCCGCAGCCGCAGCGCGCCGGGCCGGCTGGCGATCTCGGCGGCGTGCTCGGCGACGCCGGGGACGTCGCCGGGGTTCCAGCCGCTACCGAGGGCGTAGACAAGGGTGTCGTAGCCGATCTCGTCGGTGCCACCGGTGCTGCCGCCGGCGGCGACCGTGACCGTCCTGGTGTCGACGTCGACACCGGTGACCTTCGCGATCCGCAGCTCGACGCCGGTGCCGGCGAACATCTCCCGCAGCGGTCGGGGCTTGAGGTCCTGGCCGGTCGCCAGCTGGTGCATCCGGACGCGTTCGACGAAGTCAGTCTCGGCGTTGACAACGGTGATGGCGACGTCTGCGGGGTCGAGCCGCCGGGCGAGGCGGCCGGCGGCGATGGCGCCGGCGTATCCGGCGCCGAGGACGACGATGCGGTGCCGCATGTCCTGCTCCTGTCTGTCTGCACGGGGTGTGACACCACCTGAACCGGGCAGCCCCGCGGTTGCTGACGCGACAGCGGCGTGAAGCACCTCACACGGTGGTCAGAAGGCGGTGAACAGCGGTTCCCCGTGATCGGCGGCGGTCCAGGACGCGGTGGCCCGGTGCAGCTTGTCGGGGTTGACCTGGCTGTGGACCACGGCCACACCGTCGGCGGTGACCTGCAGGCACATGACGCCGATGACCCGGCCGTCGATGACGACCACGACCGCCGGGTCACCGTTGGCAGTCCAGGCGTACACCTCAGGTGAACCGCCGAGCAGGGCGCGTTTTGCCGCACCCGGGGTGAACAGGCCGCGCAGGAACTTCGCGACCGCGACGGCTCCGACAACCGGCACAGCGCGGGCCGGGACGTGTCCGCCGCCGTCGCCGATCGAGACGGCGTCGCCGGTGAGCAGGCGTACCAGTGGCTCGATCCGACCGCTGGTGGCGGCGGCCAGGAACTCTTCGACGACCCGCCGGGCGGCGACCCGGTCGACCTCGGTGCGGGCCCGGCCGTCGGCAAGGTGCCGCCGGGCCCGGTGCAGGAGCTGCTGGCTGGCGGCCTCGGAGACGCCGAGGATGCCGGCGATGTCGCGGTGCGGGTAGTCGAACGCCTCCCGCAGGACGTACACGGCCCGCTCCTGCGGGGTCAGGCGCTCCATCAGGGTGAGGACGGCGTACGAGACGGATTCGCGCTGCTCGGCGGTGTCGGCCGGGCCGAGCAGCGGGTCGCCGGCGAGCAGCGGCTCCGGCAGCCACTGACCGACGTACGTCTCGCGGCGGGCCCGCGCGGAGGTCAGCTGGTTGAGGCACAGGTTGGTGAGGACCTTGGTCAGCCACGCCTCGGGGACGTCGATCCGGTCGACGTCGGCGGCCTGCCAGCGCAGGAAGGTCTCCTGTACGGCGTCCTCGGCCTCACTGGCGGAGCCGAGCAGGCGGTAGGCGATCGCCGCCAGGCGCGGCCGGGCCGCCTCGAACCGGTCGACGTCGTCCCCCGTCAGTGCCATGGCCCCGATGGTAGGCCCGGCCTTCGACCCGGCCGCCACGCGCGACGACCCGGGGCACGGGAGCGGGTGTCAGTCCAGCTGCTCGACCTCGCGGTCGCCAAGTGGGGCGGCCAGGCGTACCAGGACGGCCGATTCCAGGGCGATCGCCGGGCACTCCTGGTCGGCCGCTTCAGGCAGCCGGCCCACCCGGATCTGGACGCGCACCGCCGTTTCGCTCTCCTGCACCTGCGGCTCGGCGCCGTAGCAGTCGACGGGACCGGCGGTCACGGTGAATTCGAGCGTACGGTCGTCGACGGCGCGCCAGGTGCGCCAGGCGACGACCTGCGGCGCGATCAGGTCGTCGCGGACCGGCAGCGCCCCTGGGCTCGTTGCGGCGTCCGGCGCCTGGGTGGCGGTGGTGCCGTCGCCGTCGCCGTCGTCGCCGGGCTCGGCCGCCGGGCCGCAGGCGCTCAGCGCGACGACCGCCCCGACCAGCAGTACGGCTGTCAGTCGAGGCGGTCGTCGCGTCAGCATCGACTCAGATTACCAGTCGCCGTTGGCGGCGTTCGTGCCGTCGAGGACCGCCGTATCGAAGTACGGCCCCCGGTTCACTCCGCTGCCGTCAACGGTGGACATGACCGATCGGACATAGCCGAGGCCGTTGGCGTTGCTGTAGTTCCAGATCCACGGACCACCCGAGGAACCGCCGCCGAAGTTGCAGGTGATCTTCGACCGGTCGTCGAAAATGCTGTTGTCGACGGCGGTGCCCCAGCAGGCCCACATCTTGTCCCCGCCGTCGCGGTTGCTCGGGTAACCGAAAATCGACACGTCGAACTCGGTGCCGCCGTTGTAGGCGAGGCCGTGCCCGCCGACGGTGGCGACGACCGTCGTGTTCCAGTCGCCACCGGAGAACGTGGTCACCCAGCCGACGTCCCGGTTGAGGTTGCTGTTGTTCATCCATTCGTTGAACGTCCGCAACCGGTACGCCTGGAACCGACCGACCGGGTCGTGGTCGGCGTTGAAGGCGTTGTACTTCGGCACGAAGACGAGGTTGCTCAGCCAGTTACCACCCTGGCCGCTGTGGACACAGTGGCCGGCAGTGATCAACACCCGCTTGGACGAGGTGGCGACCGCCGACGCCGAGCACCACGAGCCGCTCTCGTAGCCACCGATGAACAGTTTGCCGTTGGTGACCGAGAAGTTCGTCACCGGATCCGGGGCGGCGATCTCTTTCGTCGCGATGGTGGCGGCCACCGGCTTGGTCGCGACCGTGGGCGTCTTGCTGGCGATGGCCCGCGCGGTGTTCTCGACCCACACGGCGTCGCCGGGCGCGTCCAACGGCTTGGCCGCCTTCATCCGCTCCGGTGTCCAGTACGCCAGCACGTCGGGGTCTCCGCCGGTGCGCTCGAACGCCTTGAGCTGCGCGGGCGAGTAGGTGCGGGCGGTCTTGTCACCCGGCAGCTGCACCGGCGCGAGCGAGCTGCTGGTGCCCAGATCTGAGCCGGCGACCCGGGTCGGCTTGGTCTCCACCTCGGCCGGACCCGCAGTGGCCCCGGTGGCGGACAGGACGGGCGCGACAGCCACGGCCAGCGCGATGACACCGAGGCGCCGAGCACCCCGGGGAATACGGGTTCTACCAGGCACACCCATGCGGCAAACTCCTCTTTGTCGAGCAACCATTCCGGTTGCTTTCGAATCCACGCGTCATTTCCAGACTTCTGGAATAGCGAGGACGGAGGCTGGTGCTGCGAGAACAGCAGCATTGACAACAGCGGCTCGGCGCGGCCGGTGGCCTACACCCTGCTTGTTGAACCGCCATTGCCATAGTCAACGACCTATTTGGGTTCGTCAACCCTGGGCCACCGGACCACTACCGGATGATGTTGGAGCCAGCCGTGGACGCGCAGGTGGCACCCTTGTGAGGCGCCAACTTACGGTCCCATACTTGTGACAGCAGTCACAGTCCCCTATAGATCATCAAGGTGTACCTGGCGAATCTTGGACCAGCGAGCCCGTAGCCCTGGTCCTACCAGGTGAAGCCGACCATGAACGGTGTTGATCGCGCTGCCGGCGCTGTCCACGCAGGTCACTACGGGAACGGTCAGCAAAACTCGACCGGGTCACCGGAGCGGATGACGCCGAACTCCAGCGGGCGCGCGTACACCCCGGCGCACGGCAGAACGCCGACGCCTGCCAGACGCAGGCGGTTGTGTCGGCTCAGCACCTGCAACAGCGCGACATCCGGCTCGCCTTCACCATGCCGCAGCGCCGGAACCACACACCGTGGGGTCGCGACGACGACCTCGGCAACCACGTCGGAGCCGATCCGCAGCCGACGCCCCGGCCAGAGGTTCTCGACGAAGCCGGCGCCCGGGTCGGGCACCTCGACAACGATGTTGGGCCGGAAACGGCCGGCGTCGACCGGCCGACCCGAGTGGGCCGCGAGGCCGGCCAGCGTCGCGGTCGTCATCAGGTGCAGGGGCGCGAAGTCGAAGAACGTACCGGGTGGGGAGCCGGCAGCCAGCACGGAGCTGCCGGTCTGCGCGCTTGAAAGATCGTCCTCCGTACGTACCTGGGCCGGGTCCATCCGTTCGATGGTCGCGCCCGGCGCGGCCCGGTCGAGCAGGCGCACGTCCCGGCCCAGCATCGTGGACAGCGCCGGGTCGCGGTGGCCGGTCACCGTCACGGTCTCGGTCGTACCGTCCGCCATGGTCAGCCGGACCGCCGGGGCACCGGTGGCGTCGGAAGGCAGCAACGTGGACCGTACGGTCAGCATGTCCCGCCACAGGCGCGGGTTCTTGGCGCTGGCCACCTTGCCGGTGAGACAGTCGAGCACGGCGAAGGCCCGGTCGCCGGCGATGCCCGTCTCGTCCACGTACGCCTGGTCCAGGTCCTCTCCCTGCATCGACTTGACCGGGTAGCGCGACAGCTGCCGAACCCTGCCCACCTGACGATCGTGGCCCATGCCCAGGAAACCTAGCCGAAGGATCTGACGCTGTCGGTCAGCTCCTCGTGAGATTCGTGACGAGGCTACGCAGCCAGGGCTGCGCGAGTGCGTGATCACGTCCGATGGCGCGGGCGACGGCGTGCCGGCCGGCCCGACTGCGTCCGTACGCCACCAGCGCGGCGGCCTCGGCGAGGGCCTGTCGGGTGCGCGTGACCGCCGGACGCTGGAACGACAGCGGCAGCCGACGAAGTCGCTGTACGCCGATGGGTCCGGCGGTACGGCACCGTCGAGCAAAGTTCCGAGTTGGTCCGGCGTGACCAGGTCCCACCGGAACGGCACACTCTCCTCGACCGGCACCACCACGCCATGGTGACAGCTCGCTCGCGCGGCTGCTGCACCGAGAACGCTGAGTTACGGTGGTCCGATGCAGGCGGAGGCGGCCCAGCGGGCGACGCAGGCGGCCATGTGGATCGCCTCATCGCTCGGCTTGACCGCCCACGACGCCGCCGTCCTGCACAACTCGAACAAGCTCACCCTGCGTCTGCAGCCCTGCGACGTGCTGGCACAGGTGGCACCGGCGGCGCACCGGTGCGCCCAGCGTGAAGTGGATATCGCTCAGCGACTGTTCGAGGTCGGCAGCCCGGTGGCCGCGCTGAAAACGCCCGAGATCTTCGCCTGGGACGACTACGTGGTCACGCTGTGGACCTACTACGAGCCGGTGGCTCAAGCGATCCCACCTGCGGACTACGCCAACGCGCTCGGACGTCTGCACGCCGGAATGCGCCGGGTCGACCTGCCCACCCCGCACTTCACCGACCGGGTTTCCGAGGCCCGAACGATCGTGGCGGACCACGACCGGACCCCGAGGCTGGCCGACGCGGACCGGATCTTCCTGGCGGACACCTTGGATCGCCTGCGCCGAGCGGTCAGCGACAGCGGCCGGCCCGAACAACTCCTGCACGGCGAACCGCACCCGGGCAACCTGCTCTCGACCCCGACCGGCCTGCTCTTCATCGACTTCGAGACGTGCTGCCGGGGGCCAATCGAGTTCGACCTGGCCCACGCACCCGACGAGGTCGGCGACCTGTACCCGGGCGTCGATCAACACGTGCTCCGAGGTTGCCGGACGCTCGTGCTGGCGATGATCACGACGTGGCGCTGGGATCGCGACGACCAGTTCCCCGACGGCCACCGGCTCGGTGTCGAGTGGCTACGCCGACTCCGGAAGTCCTGACGCCCGCCTGGGTGTCTGTCGGATCAACTGCAACCGTCCGCAGCCCTCGATATGGGGCACGTCCCGTCGCACGAGCATGATCCCAGCCTCCTCCAGAAACATCCCGAGGTCAGAGTCGCAGGGCGCGACACTGTAGCGGCGTTAGACTCGCCGGCCATGGGCCTTCTCACCTTCAGCCTCAACGTCACCCTGGACGGCTGCGTCGACCACCAGGAGGGAATCGCTGACGATGAGACGCATGCCCTCTTCACCCGTCTCATGGACGAGGCCGGGGCGATGCTGTGGGGCCGCGTCACCTACGAAATGATGGAGAGCTACTGGCCGGCCGTCGCCCGCGGTGACCAGGAGGCACCGCCGGCCGTACGCGAGTGGGCGGTCAAGTTGGAAGCCAAACCCAAGTACGTGGTGTCGTCGACCCGCACCGACTTCCCGTGGACCAACAGTCACCACATCGCCGGCGATCTGCGTAAGGGCGTGCAGAAGCTCAAGGACGCGAACCCGGCCGGGGTCCTCCTCGGCAGCGGCATGCTCGCGACCGAACTCGACCGGCTGGACCTGATCGACGAGTACCAGCTGCTCGTCCATCCCAGGATCGCCGGCCACGGGCCGACGCTGTACCAGGGCGGGCTGCCCGACACCCGCCAGCTCGAACTGCTCTCAGCGGAGCCGCTGCGCAACGGCGCGGTGGCCATGCACTACCGCCGCGCGCGCTGAACCACCGGGTACGGGTACGGTCAGCAAAACTCGACCGGGTCGCCGGAGCGGATGACGCCGGATTCCAGCGGACGCGCGTACACCCCGGCGCACGGCAGGGTGCAGGGGCGCGAAGTCGAAGAACCAGCAGTAGGTGACTCCGTGCCAGGTCTGCGCTACCAGGTGAAGCCGACCATGAACGGGGTGTTGACCGGGCTGCCGGCGCTGTTCACGCAGGTCACGCCGACCGTCATGTCGGTGGTGCCGACCGGATACCAGGACTGCACGTGGCAGTGCGCGTCCTGGTAGCCGGTCGCGTACGCCACGGCGTGCCCGGAGTAGTCGATGATCTGCGGGAAGTGCATCTCGTACCGCCCGGTGCCCGTCCGGGTCACGGCGTAGTCGCCGCTCACCGAGCTGTCGTTGGTCCAGGTGATCGCCGGTGCCGACCCACCCGACGGGTACGCGTCGTCGACCATCGCCAACGCCGTCGGCGCGATCTGCTGCAGCAGGTTGTGCACGGTCCAGGTGATGGTGAACCGGGAGTCGACGAAGGCCCCGGAAGCGTCCCGGCACCGTACCCGGGCGATCCCGTCCGCGAGGTAGGAAACCACCTTACACTTGACGGCCGCCGACGTGTAGGCGGTGATCTGGTAGAAGGTGTCCTGCGTCTGGGCGGCCGAGGCAGGCAGCTTCACCGCGTACGAGCCGGGCGCGTCCCGCGCCACCCACGAAGTGCCCGCACCGGCGTCGAAGCGGTACCAACTGCTCGGGGTGTACTGCGGCGAGGTCGGATTATTCGACCAGAGGTAGGATACGCCGTCCGCAGTGAGCGTGGAGCCGGTGGCCTCGACGAAGTTGGCCACGAAGTACGCGTCCTGCCGGGCACCGCTGGCCCCGAAGCAGTAGACATTGACCAGCAGATCGGCACCGGACGGATACCAGGAGCCCACGGTGCAGAACCGGACCGCCGCACCGTACGCCTCGGCGTGGACCACTCCCCCGCCGCCGGTCACCAGCGGCCCGAGCCCGCCGAACCGCACCTGGTAGATGCCGGCACCGGACCGGGTCACGGTGATCGGCCCGCCGCCGGGATTCTTCGCGTACGAGTAGTAGGTGTGGCCGCCGGAAGTCCACGTCGGCACCGTGTAGCTGGCGGCGCTGGGGCTGCTGGCCCACACGTAGCTGGTGACGGCGGGGGTGACGTCCGCCGCAGCCGGCCCAGCCGCCGCGACGGTGGCGGCCGCGCCGACCGCCGCAGCGCCGAAGACGGCCGAGATCCGCCGAAGAAGCCCACTGATCATGCGCCGACGCTAACCACCGCCGTCAACCGTACGCACAGACTCCGCCGTGCCGAGGCGGTGACCGCTTGCCTGACCTCGAAGATCGGCGTACGCCTGCGGCCGGGTCGAGGCGAGCTGGGAGAGTCGGTCGGAGCACCGTCAAGGTCCATCCAGCTGCGACCCTGATCCTGACCGCTACGGCACGAGAAGCGGAGGTTGGGTTGGCATGAGTGACTACGACGTGTTTCTCGCTGACTGCCCCGTCCGTACGACGCTGGATCTGGTGGCGGACACCTGGTCGGTCGTCGTGGTGTTCGGATTGGGGTGCGGCCCGCAAAGCTACGGCGACCTGCACCACCGGATCGGTGGGATCAGCAAGAAGATGCTCACCCAGACGCTGCGCAAGCAGGAACGCAACAACCTCGTGCGGCGACGGGTCCTGGCCACCGCCCCGGCCGGGGTGGAGTACCAACTGACCGACCTCGGGCAGAGCCTGCTGGGCCCGGTGTCGGTGCTGGCCCGGTGGGCCGAGGAGCACGCCGAGGACCTTGCCGGCGGCGACAGCTCCTGACCGTCCAGGGAACCAGTTGGTGCCCCACGCCGGCCTACCGTCGGCGTCATGAAGATTGGTGTACTTGGAGCCGGAGTGATGGCCGACGCGCTCGGCACCCGGTGGGCGGCCGCCGGCCACGAGATGATGGTCGCGGGTCGCACGGCGGGCAAGGCCGAGGCGTTGGCCCGCAAGTGGGGCGGCAGCGCCGGAGGCTGCCAGGAAGTGGCCAGGTTCGGCGATATGGCGCTGATCGCGGTTCTCTACCAGGGGATGCCGGCGACTCTGGCCGAGATCGGTGGCGCGCTGCGCGGCAGACCGATCATCGACTGCACCAATCCGGTCGAGACCACACACTTCACGCTGACCACCGATCCCGGTCGGTCGATGGCGCAGGACATCGAGGTAGCGACCGGCGGGCACGTCGTGAAGGCGTTCAACCTCTGCGAAGCACGCGTCTGGCAGCTGGACCCGCCGATGTTCGACCACCGTCGCCTGGTCGTGCCCTACTGCGGCGACCACGACGCGGCATTGGACCTGGCCCAGCGCCTCATCGCCGACCTGGGCGGTGAGCCGCTGCAGGTCGGCGACCTCCGCCACGAAGCGGTGGCCGCGATCGTGATCTCGCTGCTGTTCGGCGGACGCGACCCGTACACGGTGTTCAACCTCGTCGACCGCACACCGTCAGCTACGCCGGACAGCTGAATCGCGGCAGCCGCATCGGTGATGTGGCGCCAATTCGTCGGTGCGCCACCAGCGGCTACTCGCTGATCGATCCGAGTCTGCGCCCTGCCAGGTACACCAACACAGGCGTGCAAAAGTGCGTGACGCGCAAGAGTGCGGTCACGCACTTTCTACTGTGGTGATTGAACACTGTGCGGTCCCGGAGACCGGCGGAGTATGTCACGCAGCGGACTACAACACCGACTCGTCGAGGACGCGGTGCATGGTCGCGAGGGGAAGCCGGGGGTTAGCGGCGGCTTCGTCGACGACCTCGGGGGCGTCGTCGGCGAGCAACCGCTCCAGCAGGGCCGGAGTGGCGTTAGGGTGCCGCGCCGCTCCGCGCCGGATCCATGCCTCAGAGTCGACGGCAAGCCGTTCCAGCACCTCTGCTGGCAGGTCAGGATCCTCCAGTGAGACGTACCGGATCTGCGGGTCCGGATCGTCGGCGAAGGTCCGCAGCCGATGGCGGGGAAAGTTCGGGTGCTCGACGATTGGCGGCCAAGACTTGAGCATCGCGCCACCTGCACGCACGAGTCGTTCAAGGACTGCGGCGGGGGCGTCCGGCCGCCCGGCGGCGTACCGGCGTACCCGCAGGTCCGGGTCGTTGTCGAGCTGTTCCCAGGCGGCGTCCGGCAGGTCACGACAGCTCGCCAGCACCCGACGGAACGGTGCGTGCGGGCAGTCCAGGTACGCCAGCCGCTCGGCAAGCGGCACCGCACGGAGCCAGCCCGGTTCGTCGAAGTTCCAGCTCAACGCAATGTAGGCGGCGACGCTGCCAGCGTCGGCCTCGGCCGCCACCAGCGCGAACAGCCGGTCTCTCGTGTCGGCGTCGACGTGCCGGCTATACGCGACCGCCATCCGTACCTGCGGATCGTCCAACTCCAGCAGCGGCTCGACCGCCTCGGCAGGCAGCTCGGGGTTGGCGGCCACCGCCCGGCACACCTTGAGATCCCCGCTGCCGATCAGCTCGGTCGCCTGCGCGGCGGTCAGCGGCACATAGCGCGCGACGTTAACCCGGGTAGCGGGATCGGTGAGGCACCTCTCCCGCCACTCGGCGGGCACCCCCGGGTGGCGGCGCAGGGTCGCCGCAGCACGTACCGAAGGATCGGGGCCGGCGAACAACCGCAGATGCACCGCAGGTTGCCGATCAGCCCAGGTGTCCGCGACCGCCGCCCGGCGGGTCACGGCGTAGTCGCCACTCACCGAACTGTCGTTGGTCCAGGTGATCGCCGGCGCCGACCCACCCGACGGGTACGTGTCGCCGACCGTCGCCAGCGCCGTCGGCGCAATCTGCTGCAGCAGGTTGTGCACGGTCCAGGTGATAGTGAACCGGGAGTCGACGAAGGCCCCGGAAGCGTCCCGGCACCGTACCCGGGCGATCCCGCCCGCCAGGTACGAGTCCACCTTGCACTTCACAGTCGCCGACGTGTAGGCGGTGATCTGGTAGAACGTGGTCTGCGTCGGGGCGGCCGAGGCGGGCAGCTCCACCGCGTACGAACCGGGCGCGTCCCGCGCCACCCACGGTGAGCCGCCGCCGGAGTCGAAGCGGTACCAGGCGCGCCCGCTGGCGTGGTCGTCATCGACGAGCAGGCCAGCTGGGGCGGCAGCCTGATCCAACCGCGTACGGCCCGCGCCGGCAAGGTGCACTCTCGACTGTCAGCCGGTCGGCGTCTCTACGTCAGCTTCATGAGGTGGTCAGTGCCCAACGATCAATTGCCGGAAAAAGTGCGGGTAGGCACGCCTGAGCAGGCGGAACATCCAAAAATCTGCGCACTCGCCCATCCTGTGTCCGACATATCAACTACGAAGTTCCCTCGACGTTGACTCGACAGACCGCCGACATCTAAAGTCCAAGGTGGCCTCAGCGCTTGCCGAGGCCGCGCACTCCCCGACCTGAGAGAATGTCGTGCGCCCAACCACGAGTCGGCCCAAGTCACGCCTACGCGTACAGCTCGCGCAAGCAGCGGTGTTTGGGAGTGTCACTTCCCGTCTACCGCACACAGGGCAACACGACGACTCACAGCGGCGCTGACTGCACTTTCAGCGCAGTCAGGGGAACGATCAACGTTCACTGACAAACCAGATCAATGGCGGGGAGTGCGTTGATTCGCACTCCCCGCCTCAGTGTGGTTAAGGATCTACATATTGTGACTACGGTTCTCGATTCACTGGTGCAGGGGTATGACAGGAAGACCGTCATCGACAGGCTTGACCTGACACTACGTCCGGGCATAACAGCCCCACTCGGCCCGAACGGCGCCGGAAAGACGACCTTGCTCCGGACCCTCGCGACCATCATGCCACCGCGCTCGGGAACCATCCGCATCGACGAAGTCCTGATCGACTCCGAACGAACGGCCCGCACCGTCCGTGATCGAATTGGGTACCTGCCTCAGGACTTTGGTTTCGATCCTCAGATGACCGTCACTGATTTTGTGACCTATGCTGCGTGGCTTCGCGGTGTTTCCACAACTGATCTACGCCGACATGTTGATCAAGCGCTAGCACAGGTTGACCTGACCGACCAGCGGCGGAGCCGGATGCGAAAACTGTCGGGTGGGAGGCGACAGCGGGCCGGCATCGCATGGGCAATCGTCGGGCAACCACGCCTTGTTTTGCTCGACGAGCCCACCGTCGGACTCGACCCACGCCAACGGTTGCACTTCAGAAAGATCATCACCGGACTTAGCAATACCATCGTGCTACTGAGCACTCACCTGATTGATGACGTTGCCGCAACGGCCGACCGAGTTGTCGTGCTCTATGCCGGGGCAGCCAGGTTCGATGGCACAGTTGCCGAACTCGAACGTATGGACCGTGCGGATCTCCCAGGACATACCGCGCTTGAACGCGCATACATACACCTGCTGCCAGAGGGAGAGCAACGGATATGAGAATCCTGTGGCTCCATATTCGCAACTCACCGATCCGGGTGGCTGTGCCCATTCTGATTGCACTAGACCTGGCGGTGCTGTTTCTGCGTAGCAACTTCTGGATTGGCTCCTGGCCGGAGACCGGCGCCGCAGCACAGGTGCCCGCTTATCTCGTCGGCATACTTGGCGCAGGTGCCGCAGCATGGGCAGCGAGCGCAACGAACAGGCACGGGATAGACGAACAAATTTCGACCGCTTCAGTTCGCACCCATAGGTTGGAGGCATACCGACTTGGATCGACCACGATCATCCTGCTAACCCCCTATTTAACCGGGCAGGCAGTTGCATTTACAATAACCGCCCGATCATTTCCACCTGGCGTACAAGTCTGGGCCGGATACTTCCTTCTTGGCGTTTTCGTCACCCTGTTTGCCACAGCGATAGGCTGGCTGATCGGCAAGCTCTTCACCCCCGTCTTCGCAGCCATGACCGCCTCTGTTGGTTTCCTGTTCCTTCTCGCCCTGTTGGATCGAGCGGGCGGCTTCATCGTGGTAAGCGGGCATTCGAATACCATGATCGACCCCCTCGGTATCACATTTCGAATGCTGACCATAGCAGCACTCATTGTTGGGTTGGCCTGGATTCCAACCAAGCCTTCCCGCACTCGCCTTCCCGTCGCCGCAGCACTACTCACCACAATTCTTATGGTCATCGGCGTGGCAGTAGCAAGACCGTTGGTTATCGACCGCGAGCCGATAGGGAGGAACGCCCTCTGCACCAACGGAACGGTCACGATATGCATCTGGCCCGAACACAAGAAGTATTTATCATCGATTACTAATATCAGCGCTCGAATCGATCAGTTGCCGGCGGAGTTTGAGCGACCGGAACGCATCATCCAATTCGGGGTGGAGCGCACAGTCCGCATCGACGACGGAGTGATATACGAAATCGAGGAGGCTTCGCCCCACTTCTACATACTCGAAGGCAGCCCGTGGTCATATGCAAGCGACATCGCAAATGCCATCGTCACGGCCACTTTCCCGGGCCGCTCCGGGGCAGCCTGCATCTGGGACTCATTGACCTCCACAGACCAGGCCCGCCTCTCCACTCTGAACGCCTGGCTGGAAACCTACCTAGCAGGAAACGGACAGCCCGATTATCAAACCAACGCCCCTGACCACATGCAGGAGGCATTCGCGGCCGGACGCGCGATCGCTAACGATCTCAGACAGGATCAGCAGTTCGACTGGGCTCGGCGGGAGGTAGGTGAAATCCATGAAAGATACTGCGACAAGAGTTCGTGAGAAATTCACGACCGCAGCACCTGAACGCGCTTTCCTCGCCGCTCGACGTCTCAGCCATGTCCTTACCGCTACGACGATACTAGCCGCACTTGCTGCTACTTTCGGCGACTACGAGACAGCGCTGCCAACGGCCACGCGGGATGGAAGCATCACCGTACCGATTTGGCGTTTCTTGGCCATGGCAGCCGCGACACTTCCCGTTCTCGGCCTGCATAGCCACCTCTCCACGCTAGAAGCGGTCGCGACCAGACGCTTTCGGCGCTGGCAGCGCGGATATCTCTGCGGCACCACGATCACATGCGCAATTGCCTATCTTGGGATCTCAGCACTGACGACAAGCCCGGTCGTTCTACTGATGATCGCACGGTCCTGGCTCGCCTGGACCGGCCTGGCCCTTCTATCCGGAATGTGGCTCGGCTGGCGGTTGGCATGGACAGGGCCGGCGCTGGTAGCCGTAATCCTCTTCTACTGGGGCACCTCCCGGCAGGGCGAGTACTTCTGGTGGGAGTTCACCGCACGCCCAGGAGATGACCTTGCATCGCTCCTACTCAGCGCGGCCATACTCGCCATCGGGTTGGGAGCCTACGCGGCGACGCCGTGGCGGCGGCGGCTGAACTCGTGGCGACGGTCCCGGTGATACCCGAAGGCGTCACGTTTCGTGTGCCATGTACGGGTGTCGACGGCCGAACCGGCTGTAGCACCGTGCTCGTGACGCGTCGGCGATGAGTCGCAACCGGTCTCTGTGGTCCGCCGCGACCTCGACGTCACCGCGCTCGGCTGTCGCACCTACGTCTACCGGGCCTGCTACAACGCCCCGGGCTCACCGGGCCGTTCGGTGCCCGGGTGGCGGGGGTGCCGTCGTCGCCGCCGAGCTCAGCCGCCGAGCCGTAGTCGCTCACCGCAACCATCGGCCCCGACCAGCAGCAACTGCCAGTCGAGGCGACTATCGCATCAGCATCGACCCAGGTTACCGGTCCCCGTTGGCGGCCTGCGCTTCATGAGTCGCCAGCCATCCTTCGGTGCCTTTGCGCAGCCCGGCAGCTCTGGGCGCGACGATGCCGGTGCGGGGTAGCACCGGAATCGGTGCCGGTTGCGGCCCGATCCAGGAAAGCCGCTGCGGTGCCTCGTTGACGAACTTCGTCAGGGTCACGGCAAGTGCCCTTGCGTCGCCGAGCGCCGAGTGCACCGCGTCGAGCCACTCCCCCGTGACCAGGTGGTGGACGTACTCCAGCTTGTAGCCCCAACTGTCGATCTGGGTACGGGCGGTGACCAGCGAGCACAGCCCGGGTACATCACTGAGGTTGACGCCGAGCCGCCCGAACTCGGCGACCAGAAACTTCTCCTCGTGGTCGAGGTTGTGACTGACGTAGTACTCGTCGCTGTTGATCCGCATGCCCGGGTTGATCAGGGTCGAGTACTCGTCGAGGCCGACGCCGTCACCCCGCATCCGCACGATCGCCAGCTCGCAGACGCGGGACCCTCTGTTCGGGTTCAGCCCGGTGGTCTCCAGGTCGATGACGGCGTACGTCAGGGCACGCGGGTCGGCGCCACTTCGGCGAGTGAGTTCACCACGAGTGAACATAACTAACGACCTCCATCAAAATCATGTCGATAGCGCGTATCTCCGCGTGATACGCAGAGGACGGCGTTTCCGAGCCGACGCACGGCGATTCACAACCTCAGCCGACCGGCGAGCGGATCAGGTCCAAGGCGGTCGAAACACTTTTCTGTGGATCACTTCCACTGACTCAGACCGGCACCTTACGTCGCTCGCTGGATTCCGCGTCTGGTTCCACCGAAGGGTTCATGTTCACGGTCCATGGTTCAGCCGGAGAAGTTCCTTCCACCGCCACGCGGGCTGTCCATCCGGCAAGATCGCCCCGAGGATCGTTCGCGAAGCCGACAGTAAGGCCGACGAGGACCTACTTCATCCGGTACGGTCGAAGCTACTGCGATTGTCCGATGGGGAGGATATCGGCGTGAGTTCGGTTGAAGAGGTGAAGGCGGGCGTCGCCCGCTTCGGTGACGAGGTCGGCCAGCAGGTCGGCGCGATCCGGGCGAGCGCGGAAGCCCTCGACCGCAGTACGGCGGCGCTGCGCGGCATCACCAGCGGGTCCAGCCACTCGCAGGTGTCCGAGACGATCGCCAAGGTCGAGCAGGCGAAGCAGAAGCTGGCCGAGGCGGCTGCGCTGACGCAGAGCGCCATCGAGTCCAGCCGTGGCTACGCGGCCAGCTTCTGACCGGCTGGGAGGATCACCTGATGTCGACTGTGATCGTGCCCGCCGGGCTGAGCATGGGTCCCCGCTACCGGTACGTCCGCCCACCGGACCCGACACCGGAGTGCTACGAGGTGCACCTCGGTGACGACCTGGTCGAGCTGACCGAAACCGAGGCCGCCGTCTGGGCCGCCGCCTTCCTCTACCCGGACCAGCACGCGAAGCTCACCGTCAACCGCGATTCCCTGGTACGCATGCTGGAGACCGCGCCGAAGCCGGAGCCGCACGCCGGCCGCTACGTCGACGACCTGATCGCCCGCGGCCTGCTCGTCGAGTTCGACCCCGACGGCGACCTGCAACCCGTCTTCAGCCACCACAAGCTGCTCCCCCTCGCCCAGGGCCTCGGCTCCACCCCCGAAGCCCCCCACCAACACGCCATCGGAGTTGGCGATCAGCCGATCGTCGCACTACCTAACCACGTCTATGGCTTATGGTCATTTTCGTACCTTCTGCCGAACCTGTGGGAGGCGTGCGTCTACTACGCAGACGATTCCGAACACGTCGCGGACGGCGGCAGGCCACTTGGTGACTCCGGAAAGAGCATCGCCAAGGATCTTGCACAACACCTACCAGTATTACTGGCCTCAGCCTGCGCATTCCTTGACCCGTTGCCGGCGACATGAAATGGCGGAAAAGCCTCCAAGGCAAAGACGAGCCGGAGCGCCCATTCGCTCGACGCTGGGCCTACGAAACCCTGAAAGAGGCCGGCGGAGTGCTGCTCCAGAACTTGGGACTCCTTGCTGGCACCGTGGCGGGAGTCATCAGCAACAAGCTCGGGATGCCGGTGCATACTGCCGTGACGACAGGGCTGATTGTCGGCCAAGCGGCAGGGATGGCAGGGCGGGATCAAGTGATCATGGCGACACTGCGTTCTTGACCAGATCGTTGAAAACTTCG
>NZ_JBHMIP010000022.1:0-125313 GCF_048060245.1 Micromonospora sp. LOL_014 | reverse complement strand
GACCATCCACATCTACCGGGTCCAGCCACCACCAAGATCAACTTAAGCTACGTGGCATTGCACTGAGGCCTGCCGACCGTCAACCAGCGAGTCCCCTGCGCGGTGCAGGACACCGACGATTCGTACGTGCCCGCCCACCGTGCTCCCGGCGAAGCGCATCTCTGCGCCCAGGCCGTGTTCCACCACTGGGTGTAACAGTTGAAGGTCCGACTTGACGTGCCTTGGGCGCTGGCCGAGGCACCGCCAAGGATCGTGGCCCCGAAAACCAGTAGCCCCAACACTGTCAACTGGGCCAACCATCGCGCTCCAGATGAGCGCGGAGCCGACGATCTTGCGGAATCGAACACTACGTGCACCTCCCGTTCGATCGGGTCGGACGACAGCATAGTCAATGACCAGCCGCCAATCCATATCGATAGAATCCACCATAATCGCGGGGGGGATGAATCAAGCAGCCGCGAGGGCGGCGATTCCCCGCACCCGGGCAACTCCGTGCCCGCCGCTCCTGCTTGCCGGCCGTCCGGCACCGCCAAGCAGCTGGCAACACACGACAAAGTGTGAAATAGATCATCCGAGTAAGATCAGTTGTTGCTCGGTGCGGCCGAGCCGAAGGCACACCAGGCCACCGGCGGCCGCGATGTCGTGACCTTCTACTTCGAGACGCTGCCGGTCAGGCCGGACTGCACCTGCCGCTGGAAGACGATGTAGACCAGCAGCACCGGCAGCATCGCCATGGTCACCCCGGCGAACAGACCCGACCAGTCGGACTTGTAGCCCTGGTTCACCGACAGGTCGATCAGCCCCTGGGCGATCACCTGGTTCTTCGCCTCGCCGCCGCTGGGCTGCATCAGCAGGTACGGCAGGTACCACTGGTTCCACTGGCCGATCACGTTGAAGATGCCGATGCTGATCAGCCCGGGTTTCGCCATCGGCAGCATCACCCGGAAGAACAGCGTGCTGTGCGACGCGCCGTCCACCATCGCCGCCTCGGCGACCGTGGTCGGCAGCGTCTTGAAGAACGAATGCATGAAGAAGACCGTGAACGCCAGCGACCAGGCCACGTAGACCAGGATCAGCATCACGTGGCTGTTCGGGCCGAGCAGCGGGAAGTAGACGCCGGTGTTGTAGACGCCCTTGTACAGCGGCACCGCGGCCATGAACACCGGCAGGGTCAGCCCGGACAGGAACATGTAGTAGATGACCCGGTTGCCGGGGAACTCGTAGCGGGCCAGCACGTAGGCGGCCATCGAGCCGAGCAGCATGGTCAAAAAGACCCCGCCGCCGACGATGAGGATGGTGTTGACGAAGAAGTCGCCGATGCCGCCGTCGACCCAGGCCCGGGCGAAGTTCTCCCAGTGCAGCTGGTCCGGGATCAGCGACAGCGGCTCCCGGATGATCTGCGCGTCGTCCTTGAACGACGACATGACCACCCACAGCAGCGGCAACACCACCATCGCTCCCCAGACCAGCAGGAACAGGTGGGAGAAGCCGTTGAAGAAGGAATCGCTGACCGCGCCGGCCCGCCGGGGCGGCAGCGACCGGGCGGTACGCCGACCGCCGGCGGCCTTAGACGGCGGGGGCGGCGGGCTGGCCGCGCTGGTCGGTGGATTGGTGACAGTGCTCATCGCGCGGCCCTCCCTAGAATTCGATCCGCTCACGGCGGATGATCCGCAACTGCACCGCGGCGAGCAGCAGCGTGAAGATGGCCAGCGCGACACCGATCGCGCAGGCGTAGCCGAACTGGCCCTTGTTGAAGGCGGTGAAGTTGATGACCGAGGCGAAGACCTCACTGGCGTGGTCGGGGCCGCCCTGGTTGGGGGTCATCACGAAGACCAGCGCGTACATGTCCAGGGCGATGAAGCCGAGGTAGACCCAGGCGACCGAGATGCTGTCGCGCAGCAGCGGCAGGGTGATCCGCAGGAAGCTGGTCACCCGGCTGGCCCCGTCGAGCATCGCCGCCTCGAAGATGTCCTTCGGGATCGACTGCATGGCGGCGGAGAACAGCACCATGTAGAAGCCGACCCCGCCCCAGACGGCGATCAGCAGCAGCCACCACAGCACCGCCGGCACGCCGAGGAACGGCGTCGGGTCGGAGACGAACTTCAGCGGCTGCTCCGCGTCGACCAGACCGATCCTGATCAGGATGCCGTTGAGCAGCCCCTGACTGTCGCCCCGGTAGATGGCGCCCCACATGATGGCGACCAGGACCAGGGACAGCACCTGCGGGAAGAAGAAGATCACCTTGTAGACGCCGGAGCCGCGTACCCCCCGCACGCCGGCCCTGTCCCCACGCCCTCCCACGTTGAGCAGGAAGGCGAGGAACAGGGCCAGCGCGATGGTGAACAGCGGCAGGGTGACCAGGAAGAAGACGTTGTGCCAGAACGCCGTACGGATCAGTTCGTCGCCGAACAGCCGGACGTAGTTGGCCAGCCCGACGAACTCCTGGGTATCGGAGTAGCCGCCCCAGTTGGTCAGCGAGTAGCCGGCCGCCTGGGCGTACGGCCAGACGACGTAGAACACGTACAGCGCTACCGGCAGTGCCAGGAAGCCCGTCACGAACCGGGCCTTTCCGTGCTGCATCGTCAGGTCACCTTCTGCTCGATCGGGTCAGCGGAGCGACGACTCAGGACCGGGTGAACTTGTTCACCGCGTCGTCCGCCGCGATCTCGTCGGCCGCCTGCTGCAGGGTGTCCTGGAACTGCTTGGCGGTCATCCGGCCGGCCATCAGCTCGCCGATCGCGTTCTGCTCCACCTTGTCCAGGTCGGCGTACCAGTCGGGGTGGCGGAACGAGACCAGGTCGCCGGGGGCGTTGGTCATCAGCTCGTTGGCCGAGGTCAGCGCGGTGGAGGTGGTGACGTTGTCGCCGGAGCCCTTGACCGAGGCGAGTGAGCTGGTCAGCTCGGCGAACTTACCGGCGCCCTCCTTGGAGAGCATGGCCCGCAGAAACTCCATGCCGCCGGGGGCGTTGGCGGCCTTCTTCGGCACGATCCAGCCTTCGCCGGAGCCGGCCTGCACGGTGCCGTACGGGGCGGCGTCGTCGGCACCGACGCTCCACACCGGGGCGATCTTCATCTGGAAGCCGCTCGGGATGGTGGCCCGCATCTCGTTCTCCAGCCAGGTGCCGCAGGGCAGGAACGCCGCCTTGCCGTCCAGCCAGGCCTGCTGCGACTCGGTGTGGGTCAAGGTGTCGCTGCCGGTGAGGGTGTAACCGTCGGCGACCATCTTCTCGACGGCGCTCATCGCGGCGGTGACCGCGTCGGTCTGCCAGGCGCCTTCGGCGAGGTTGTCGATGTCGACGACCGCCTGGCGGCCGCCGGCCAGCCAGATCCAGGTCATGATCGGCCAGCGCATGTAGTACGGGTACTTGCCGGCGAAGGCGAACGGCGCGACGCCGGCCGCCTTGATCTTCGGGGCGAGGGTGAAGAACTCGTCGAAGCTGGTCGGCACCGCCCACCCGTTGCGGTCGAACAACGCCTGGTCGAACCAGAGACCGAAGACCGTGTACGCGTAGTTGAGCTGGAAGAACTCCCCGTCGAACGTACCATCGTCGACGGTGCCGGGCAGCAGCGTGTCGCGGACCTTCACGGCCGGGTCGTCCCAGCTCGGCGCGTCCAGCAGCGGGGTCAGCTCGGTCAGCGCGCCCTCGTTGATCAGGGTGTCGATCGCCATCAAATCGGCACCCGAGTTGTTGATCAGGTCGGCCGGGGTGGTGGAGAACTTCGGCTGCTGCTCGGTCTTGATCTTTTGGGTGGAGCTGAGGTTGACCGTGACGCTGTCGTGCTTGGCCACGAACAGCGTCTTGTCGAACTCGGGGTACTCGTCACCGAGGCCGCCGTTGAACACGACGACGTCGACGCTGCTGTCGTCGGCGACACCGAACGGGTTGTCGGCGCTCTTGGTGCCGGTCTCCGCACCCGTGCCGAGGTCGCTGCCGGCGCAGGCGGAGAGCAGGCCGGCCGCCGGACCGGCCAGCAGCCCGGCGGCGGCCGCGCGGCGCAGCAGGGTCCGCCGGCGCACCGAGGCGCCGACGACGGCGGACGGGATCCGCGCGGGATCAGGGTAGATCGACATGATGGGCGCTCCTCAGCTGGAGGTTTCGGCGGGGCGGATCGTGCTCCGGTCGACGGCCTTGTGACCGTCGACGGCTCGGGCGGTGCGGCGGAACGCCGCGTGCGCGCGGTCGTGGGTGCGCTGCGCGACGCCGACGTAGAGCAGGTCGAGGACGACGAGTTGGGGGTGCCGGGCGGAGAGCGCGTCCGGCCGGAAGGTGGTCGCCTGGGGGGCGGTGAGCAGGACGATGTCGGCCAGGTCGGCCAGGGTGGAGCGGGGGAAACTGGTCAGCGCGACGGTGGTCGCGCCGTGGCTGCCGGCCTCGGCGACCATCTCGATGGTCTCCCGGGTCTGGCCGGTGTGCGAGATACCGAGGGCCACATCGCCGTCGCGCATCAGCGCCGCGCTGGCCAGGCCGTTGTGCACGTCGGTCCAGGCCCAGGCCGGTACGCCGATGCGGTGCAGGCTGAACTGCATCTCCTCGCCGACCAGGGCGCTGCCGCTGGCGCCGAAGATGTTGACCCGGCTGGCGGCGGCGACCGCGTCAGCGGCCTGCTCGACCTGGCTGAGGTCGAGCAGTGCGGCGGTGTCCTGCATGGCCTGGGTGTCGGCGGCCATGATCTGGCCGAGCACCCGGTCAAGCGGGTCACCGGGCTGGATCTCCCGGCCGATGTCGACGGTCCAGCCGGCGGCGCGGGCCCGGCCGGTCTCGGCGGCGATGCCGAGCCGCAGGTCGGCGTAGCCGTCGAAGCCGAGTGCCCGGCAGAACCGGGTGACCGTCGCCGGCGACGTACCGCTGCGTTCGGCCAGCTCGACGATGGTGGCGCGGGCGGCTGCGGTTGGGTCGGTGAGCACCTGGTCGGCGACCCGGCGCAGCGCACCGGTGAACTCGGTGAGCCGGATCCGGGCGAGCACCGTGTCGGCCGGCCCCGGGGCGTCGACCACCGCGGTCCCCGCGGGGATCTCCACCTCGCTGTCAGCCATCGGCGTCGACCTTTCGGGAAGGACTGTTAACTGTTAGTGGTAAAAGTTCTTACTAACACCCCCTCCGTGTCAAGACCGTGGGCGAAGTTTTCAAACCGTTACCGGCTGGGAGCACGGCCAGTACGAATTGGACCTGGAACACAAGCAGCTACGCTCACCGGGGCCAGCAGATCCTGCTGGAGCCGCGAGCCGTCGAGTTGCTGTGCCACCTCGCTGCCCACCGGGACCGGCTGGTCACCAGGCAGGAACTGCTGGACACGCTCTGGTCCGGGCGGCACGTCACCGAGTCCGTCTTCGTCTCGGCCCTGCGCGCCGCCCGTCACTCGGTCCGCGAGACTTTCTCGAGCTGCGGCCCGCATCCACGAGCCGCTGGCACACTCCCCGCTGCCTCGTCCGGGAGAACGCCGCACCCACCCACCCCGACGGCTACCGCAACGTCCACCTGTGGCCCGCCATCACCGGAGGCGACCTGCCGCTGCTCGTCGCCGCCGAACGGGCACTGCTCTCCCTGGAACTGGACGTCGTGTGGCGGCTGCTGGCTGCATCCGCGATCGGCACGGACGTTACCGAACAGGCACGACGGCTGGCCGATACCTTCGCCAGCCGCAAGCCACCTGACGGCCGCCGACAAGCGTCGGCCAGCGCCGCCGACGCCCTGGAAGCATCGATCGCCGCCACCAATCCAAAGGACACCAAGGGCGGGACGTACCGAAAGTTCCGCGAGGATCTGCGAGACAACAAGATCAAGGACCGGGGTATGGCGCAGGCATGGCCAGCGCACATCCTTGTGCTACTCAACAGAGCCCGTGATCGCGCTCCGATCACCCACGGCACCGCGACCACCGCGGACGCGGTCATCGTCGAGGCTGCCGCCGCCCTGGGTGGATTGGGCAAGGCGGGTCAAGCCGGCGGCCTGCTGCACCGTCATCGCCAACTCCATGGCGAGGTCAGCGGTTGCATCCGCAGCCGGACGCAGCCCACCCGCTGACGATCCACTACCGCTCAGAGCCGTTCGGCGGCGGCAGTGAACCAGTCCCTGCGGCTGCTGACCAGCCCGGTCCTCACGCCCCGGTCCCAAAGTGCACGCCGTCGTGGATGTCACGTGCCTGCACCGCCGGACCGCGGACCGGGCCGGAGATCGTGTTGCTGGCCCGGCTGTGGTCGTCTGCCGTCCGCGCAGCCCTGACCTCAGCCCAGAGCCGGTGCAGCTCGGCGGCGAAAACCTGGTCGTTGAGCGTGGCTGCGGTCAGCGCGGCGCGTAGTTCCGCGATCCGCGGACCGTCCAACGGCTCACGTTGGGCTGCGTCGAGTGCGTTCCCGGTGGCGGGCTGCTCGGCAGCCTTCCGCCGGACGAGCCGGACCAGTGCCGCGAACGCGGCCTTGCCGCCAGCGGTCACCTCGGCTGCTGCGCCCGTCGCCAGCGCCGTCGCGACAGCGGTCAGGACTGGGTCATTCATCAGTACTCATGTCCTTCCTCAATTGGCTCCAGCCGCCGCCGCACCTCGGCGACCAGCGGGGCGTCCAACCCGATCAGCGTCGTCAGCGCCGCCGACCACGCCTGACGCGCTGCGGTCCGGTCTCCGTCCGCCGCGTGCGCATCGCCCACGTACACTAGGGTGATGCACTCATGGCGGGGATCGCCGGCCGCCGCGAACAACTCGCGAGCGCGGGCAAGATGGTCCAGCGCCGCGACAGGCTCCGGCACGTCGGTCAGGGTGCGACCGAGCTGCAGCTCGACCAGCGCCTCGCTCCAGCGGTTCCCCAACGTCCGAAAGATCTTCATGGCCTGCTCGTACGACGCGATCGCCTCGGCGTACCGGAGCATGTTGCGGTGGCCGTTCCCGAGGCTCATCAAGGACAGACCGATGCCCCGGTCCTCGCCGGCGTCGCGGAAGATCTCCAACGCGCCCTCGGCGCACGCGATCGCCTCGTCGAAGCGCCCCGAGTCCTCGTAAGCGAGGCAGCAGCCGCGCAGCGCGTAGCCGGCTGTCCAGCTGTCGCCGACCTGCTGGGCCGCGTCCCGCGCTTCCGAGTAGTACCGCAGTGCCTCGTCGATCTCGCTGCGGTCCCACCAGGCATCGCCGAGGAGCAGCAGCATGAAGCCTTCGGCCGATCGGTCCGCCAGGTGGCGGGTGCAGTCGAGGGCCAGGAGATGACTGTCGATCCAGGCCCGCCAGTAGGAGCGTCGTTCGAAGAACGCCATCGAGGCGGCGGCGAGTTTCCAGGTGACGTCGCAGTGCCCGGTGTCGTGCGCCAGGCGGATGACGTCGAGTACGTTCAGGCGCTCCTGCTCGGACCAGCGCAACGCCTCGTCGAGCGTCGCGAACGGAGGCCGCCCGTCAGCGGTGACGCCGGTCAGGCCCGGAATCGGTCGGCCCTGGGGAAGGATCTTGCGATAGCTGTCGTACGCCCGGACCAGGTGCCAGTCGAACATCCGCGCCAGCCCAGCCTTGGCCTCGGCGGGTGGCTCGTCCGCCTGCGCCCGTTCCGCAGCGTACAGCCGGAGCAGGTCATGCAACCGGTACCGGTGCCCCACGATCCGGGTCAGCAGGTGCAGCCCAACCAACGAATCCAGGTGCCGCCGCGCCTCCGACACCGGCCGCCCGGTCAGTGCCGCCACCGCCGAGAACGAGACATCTGCGCCCGGATGCAGCCCCAACAACCGGAAGGTACGCGCGACCGGAGGGTCGAGCGACCGGTAGGTCCACGAGACGACGGTACGGACGGCGGACAACTCGTCACCGGGCACGGACAGTGCGTCGAGCCGACCATTCTCCTCCTCCAGCTCCGTCACTAGATCGGCCAGGCTCATGTCCGGGTCGCTGACGGCGCGGTCGGCCACGATGCGTAACGCGAGTGGGAGCCGCGAGCAGAGTGCCGCCAGCCGCACGGCCGCCGCAGGCTCGGCGTCGATGCGTTCCGGGCTGGTCGTCTCGCGCAACAGCCGGATGGAGTCGTCGTCGGTCAGCACGTCGAGTACCGCCCGGATCGCACCGTCGCGCACCGCCAGACCGGAAAGCCTGTCCCGGCTCGTGATGATCACCATGCAGGTCGGGGAGGCGGGTAGCAGCGGTCGTACCTGCTCGGCGGTCGACGCGTTGTCCAGCAGCACCAGCATGCGACGTCCGTCGGTCAGTGACCGGTAGAGCGCGGTCCGCCCGGGCAGGTCCGTCGGAATCTTCTCCGGCGGTACGTTGAGCGCCCGTAGGAACCCGTCGAGGGCCTCCTGCGGGGTCAACGGCGGCACCGCATCATAGCCGCGCAGATTGATGTAGAGGTCTCCGTCCGGGAACCGGGCGCGCACCCGGTGTGCCCAGTGGACCGCGAGCGCTGTCTTGCCGACCCCGGCGCTACCCGAAACGGTCGAGATCGTCACGACCGGGAGCCTGCCGTCGCTGGTTCGTAGATCTGTCTCGTCGAGTAGCGAATCGAGCTGCCGGATATGCAGTTCCCGGTCGATGAAGCCTTTCGTGGCGGGTGGCAGTTGGCGTGGCGGGGGAAGCGGGACATCGGTGACCCGGACGTGCACGCCACCAGATATCTGCGCGGCCTGGACAACCGCACCGGCGCCTCCGGCGAAGTCGTTGTCGGCGTCTGCGTTGCCGTGGGCCGGGTTCATGGCACCTCGGCTCCGCCACGCGCGGCGAGAAAATTGGGACCCCGCAGCCCCATCAGTACGAGATCCTGATACCTGCCGTCGAAGTACTCCTGTTCGCGAAGTAGCCCTTCGACGACGAATCCCAGTCGTTCGTGCAGCCGCAGCGAAGCGACGTTACTAGCGTGAATGTCCGCAAGGCACTTGTGGTAGCGCCGTTGCGTGAACATGTAGCACAGCAGGATTCGTGCGGCTTCCGTCGCATAACCGTGGCGCCGTTGGTTCCGCGCGATGGCGAGGCCGTAGCTGAAGCTGCCGCTACGTTGGTCCGTGTCGCGGGTCGAGATCGCCCCGATCATTCCCGAGTTGTCGACCCGTTCGATGGCGAGCGCGAAGCAGTCACTTCCAGGCTGCCAGGTGCCGACAGCGACGATCTCCTGCCGGCGTTGTGCCGTCGAGCGCGGCGGCTCGACCCGGAACACGGACCGTGCGTCCTCGGTGTGCTCGGCGAAGGCCTGGTAGTAGCGGTCGTCATCGGGTTCGATCGCACGTAGCCGGACAAGGTCGCCGACCCAGAGTGAGCTCGACATGCCTGCACCTCCCTCACTTCGCCGCGGACCTGGACTCACAGACGGTCACCGCGCATCGCGTCACTACGACCGGTAGTCGGCGAACCTGGTCGCGCGGGTCCATGCCACGTCGCGCCAGTAGCAGTGCTGGAGTATGTCGTCCACACCGTCGACCGCCTCAAAGCCGAGGAACGTGTCGTCGTCGCCGAAGTGCAGGACCGCGAGTTTGCGCGAGTCGAAGAGCCAGAAATCATGGTGCGGGAGGTCCAACGCATCGGCCACGTCGCGATCGATGTATCGAATGTCCTCGCCGACGGCCAGGTTGTACGGGGTGATGGAAATTTCGAAACGGAGGTAGTCGCTCGGTGGATCATCGACGACTCGGACGCGTTCCACCCGCTTCCCGGTCGAGGTCTGCGACGCCATCAGGTCGAGCCAGCCCCGGAGCCATTCGATGCCCGGGTCCCGGCCAGCAAGAAAATCCTGAAATGGAAGATCCTCGGCCTGCACCCCGTAAGATCTTCGCACCTCGAACTTGAAGGCGACATGCTCAAAGCCCAGAAAGAGCTTCTGGAAAGCATCAGGGTCGTCGACGATCACCGTCATTCGCTACTCTTGCCCTCGAACCAGGACATGAGCGAACGGGGCACCACGACAAAATTCTCGCCCGGCAGCACGTCACGGAGCCGGGAAAGCGCCTCCGGGTCGGTCAACTCATGACCTTGAACGACGATGTCCCCGGTATCGGTCTCGTAGAGCGTCGGACAAGATCCAGCGTTGCTCGATGTAGACAAAAAGCGAAGCTTCATCGACTCCTCCATTGGCCGATCTGGGAGACAAGAATACCAGTCGATCAATTAATGACGGAAGCTGTCTTTGCCCCTACCTGTCCAATCCTTCGCAATGTGAGACCTGTCCCATAAGCGGCCTGTCGACCTACGCTGTGGAAGTTAGCGCTCGTCCCCTGTGGCCGCCGTCGAGGGTCGACGCCGGGCGTCCGCTGCGAAGCTCTACAGCGGAACTCACAGCTCGGGCCGCTCGGCAGTGGCGGTGAACCGGTCCTTGCGTGGCTGCTCACGTCCAGCTGCGCGACGCGCAGCCCCACCTTGCGACACAGCGCGGCGAGGTCCTCCGGCTCGTAGTAGCTGAACCACCGGAGGGCCGGGAAGTCGAGGTGCTGCGCCACCCGTCACGACCCCGTACTTCACGCTGATCAGCACCTTACCGCCCGGCAGCAAGACCCGACGGATGTCGACCGGCGCGGTAACCGCGTACTGCCGGGGCAGGTGCAACCGGACCCCCGCTGGCGATGACACCGGCGAAAGCCGCGGACCGCAGCGGCAGGGCGAGCGCGTCGCAGCAGACGGCAGCGTTGACTGCGATCCGTACAGTGGTCGCGCGTAGCAGCTCCGGGGTGACGTCGGCGAGGACGACGGCCCGGCCGGTGCCGGCGACTAGGTCGGCGCCGCGCAGGAGCGACGCACCTGGCAGGAGGTGAAGCGGGCCAAGGTCTGTTCGCGTACGATGTCGTGGCGCATCGAGAACGGCAAGTTCCCAGCCAAGATGAACACGGTCCGAGGTCTGTGCTGGTTCTACGGAGCGGGCCCCGAGACAACGAACGCGCTGACCCGCCTCGCCGGAGCGGGTGACGAGCACGGCTGGTGGGAGTCGCACGGCGACGCCGTACCGGACTGGTTTCAGCTCTACGTCGGCCTCGAAGCCGCCGCCACCGAGATCCGCAGCTACAACCCGGAGTTGGTCCACGGTCTCTTGCAGACCCCGGACTACATGCGGGCGGTGTTGCGTGCCGCCGACCCACAGACGTCCGAGCAGCAGATCGAGCGGCTGGTGTCGCTGCGGCTCAATCGGCAGATCTCCTACTACGACCGTGAGGAGCCGGCCCGGATCGTCGCCGTCCTCGGTGAGGGCGCCCTCCCCCGCGAGGTCGGCAGCCCGGCGGTGATGGCCGAGCAACGCGCCCACCTGGCCAGCGTCGGTCGGCGGGTCCGGGTGGAGATCCGGGTTCTCCCCTGGTCCGCCGGTGCCCACGCCGTGATCGCTGGTGCTTTCACCGTCCTGGACTTCGCCGACCCGACGACCGGACGTGGTCTACGTCGAGTCCCATATGGGCGCTCGCTACCTGGAGCTTGCAGTAGAGCTGGCGGAGTACCGCCGAGTCTTCCGGCTGATCCGCCAGCAGTCGGTCTCGATCGAAAAGCACCTGCGATGAAGCCCGGCACCCCCCTGGTGCACCTCCAGCCGCAGCGCCGGCAACGGCGGCGAGTGCGTCGCGTACCTCGGCACGCCGGCCACGCCGAGGTACGCGACAGCAGGGACCGCACCGGCCCCACCTTGATGTTCAGCACTGCCCAGTGGGGCACCTTCACCACGGCCCTGCAGACCGGCGCCCTCCCCCACTGACCCAACCCACCACGGTGTCGCCCGGCTCCCGTAACGAGCCGGGCGACACCTCCGGTCTGCACCAATGAAGGGCAGCTCCCGACAGAGCTGCGACAGGGTCGAAGTCTTGCCCATCCTGGCCTGCGGCGAAACCACCGGCCCGCGAGAGGTCCATGCTCACGGCCGTCACGCGGGCTGCATCCGCAGGACCTTCCCGGACTGAGCCAAAGACGCTACCAGGACACGACCGCCTCGGCCAACGTCAGCTGACTGCCGTCTGGCTGCCAGTCGCAGACGTACCGCTCGTAGTGGAGGTCGTGCCGCCGGGTACAGAAGGCATCGACCCGGTCACCAAGCACAGCGAGTACGCGGCAGCCGGCATATCTCAGTACTAACTCGTGGACCAGGGTCCGGCCCGGACAGTCACGATGCATCGCCTGGCCGGTTATCGCTTCACGGTGCCCGCAAGGATGCCCCTGCCTGGATCCTCAACATGAGCGCGGACGAGCACGATCTCCGCTGACCGCCGACGACCAGGTCGATGCTGCCGAGTGGCGGCGTCGCCGCACCGACCCGGAGCTGTCAAATCTCGCCGAGATCGACCTCAACAGGAAAAGGCGCTGCCAGCTTCACGAGGCCGGTGAAGACTTCGTCGTCGCGGTAGCGGCCCGTTGCTGGGTCGAGCACGTACGTGTAAACGATGGGCGCGCCAGTGACTACCTGCTCAACACGCCAATAGAACTGAATTCCAGCCCGCGCATACTGACTTGCCTTGACGATCCGGTCGGTCGTCTCCGATCCGGGAGAGACCACCTCGACCACGAGAAGCACATGCTCGGGTCGTGTCGGCGTGACGTCGATGGTGTCCGCCCGGTAGACCGTCACATCCGGACGGCGGTTGTTCAGCGGCACGTCTTGGAGCCGGAGATCGAAGTCAGTGTCCGCGTTCCAATCCGGCCCCGCCGCGAGGTCCAAGGCGTTCGCCAAAATCCTGGCGAGGCGGTTGTGCCGCTTGGAGGCGCTCGGACTCACGAGGACCATCCCATCCACGATCTCGATACCCGCGCACTGCTCTTCTGTCCACGTCGCGTATTGCTCGGCCGTGACCTGCTCATGCATCCAGTCCGGCGCGACCATTTCTACAGTCATACACACCTCCTGAATGACGGTCGGCTACCAGGTCCAAGATACCGTGGCTCCGGATGACTCACCGAAGGGACCGGTCAGGTCTGGGTGGGAAAGCCGAGGTTGACGCCGCCGTGGCGGGGGTCGAGCCAGCGGCTGGTCACCACCTTGCCCCGGGTGAAGAAGTGCACCCCGTCACGGCCGTGGGCGTGGCTGTCGCCGAACAGCGACGCCTTCCAGCCGCCGAACGAGTAGTACGCCATCGGCACCGGGATCGGCACGTTTATGCCGACCATGCCGACCTCGACCTCGTGTTGGAAGCGCCGGGCGGCGCCGCCGTCGTTGGTGAAGATCGCCGTACCGTTGCCGTAGGGGTTGGCGTTGACCAGCTCCAACGCGGCGTCGTACGAGTCGACCCGCAGCACCGACAGCACCGGGCCGAAGATCTCGTCGGTGTAGACCGACATCTGCGGGGTCACCTGGTCCAGCAGGGTCGGGCCGAGCCAGAAGCCGGCGGCGTCGCCGTCGGCCGACACGCCCCGGCCGTCGACGACGACCTTGGCGCCGTCGGCGGCACCGGCGGCCACGTAGCCGGCGACCCGGTCCCGATGTGCGGCGGTGATCAGCGGGCCCATGTCGCAGCCGGGCCGGCGGCCGTCACCGGTGCGGATCCTGCCGAGCCGTTCGACGATCCGGGCGACCAGGTCGTCGCCGACCGGTTCCACCGCCACCAGGGCGGAGATCGCCATGCACCGCTCCCCCGCCGAGCCGAACCCGGCGTTGACCGCCGCGTCGGCGGCCAGGTCGAGGTCGGCGTCGGGCAGCACCACCATGTGGTTCTTCGCCCCGCCGAGAGCCTGGACGCGTTTGCCGGCGGCGGTGCCTCGCTGGTAGACGTGCCGGGCCACCGGGGTGGAGCCGACGAACGACACCGCCCGTACGCCCGGATGGTCCAGCAGTGCGTCGACAGCCTCACGGTCGCCGTGCACCACGTTGCAGACCCCGGGCGGCAGGCCGGCTTCGGTGAACCATTGCGCGAGCAGCACCGCCGCCGACGGGTCCTTCTCGGACGGTTTGATCACGACAGCGTTGCCGCATGCGACGGCGATCGGCACGAACCACAGCGGCACCATCGCCGGAAAGTTGAACGGTGAGATGACCGCGACGACGCCGAGCGGCTGGCGCAGGCTGTACGAGTCGACCTCGGTGGAGACGTTCTCGCTGAAGCTGCCGGTGAGCAGCGCGGGAATCCCACAGGCGTACTCGACGACCTCCAGGCCGCGTTGCACCTCGCCGGCGGCGTCGGCGAGGACTTTGCCGTGTTCGGCGGTGATCGCGGCAGCGAGTTCGTCGCGCCGGGCGTTGATGATCTCCCGGAAGGCGAACAGCACGTTGGCCCGCCGGGACAGCGACACGTCGCGCCAGTCGCGGGCGGCCCGCGCCGCGACCTGCACGACGGCGTCGACCTGCGCGGCGCTGGCGAACCCGACGGTGGCGGCGACCTGCCCGGTCGCCGGGTCGAACACGTCACCGTGGCGACCGTCGCCGCCGGCTGCCAATGTGGTACGGGTGCCGTCGACGAAATGCGGGATCCGGGTCATGCCGCAGCTCCTTCCACAGCGGCCGACACGGAGACGGCGCCGGACACCGACGCGATCGCGTCGACCAGGATCGCCAGGCCTTCGCGGGCCTCGTCGTCGGTGAGCGTCAACGGTGGGCCCATCCGCAGCACGTTGCCGTACAGGCCGCCCTTGCCGACCAGCAGCCCGCCGGCCCGGCAGGCCTCGAACACGGCGGTGGTCGCGGCCGGGTCCGGGTCGTGGGTGCCGGGCCGGACGAACTCGACGGCCAGCATCAGGCCCTTGCCGCGCACCTCACCGACGATCGGGTGCCGAGCCGCCGCCTCGACCAGTCCGGTGCGTAGCAGCTCGCCGGTGCGGGCGGCGTTGGCCTGCAGGTCGTGGTCGCGCAGATAGTCGAGCACGGCGACGCCGGCCGCCGTGCTGACCGGGTTGCCACCGAACGTGGAGAACGAGATCGCCGGTACGCAGTTGAGCACGTCGGCGCGGCCGACGACGCCGGCCAGGGCGAAGCCGTTACCGATGCCCTTGGCGAAGGTCAGCAGGTCCGGCACGACACCGTGCGCCTGGTAGCCCCAGAAATGATCGCCGGTACGCCCCCAGCCGGTCTGCACCTCGTCGGAGATCAGCAGGATGCCGGACTCGTCGAGGACCTTCTTCCACGCGCCGAGCAGCCCGTCGGGGCCGTGCACGAAGCCGCCGACGCCCTGGATCGGCTCGGCGATCAGGCAGGCGACGTCACCGGCGGTCTGGGTGGCGAGGACCTCGCGCAGGTCCTCGACGGCGGCGTCGAGCTGGGCGTCGGGGCCGAGCCGGGCCAGCAGGCCGCGCAGCCGGTCACCGGAGTGCAGCCAGGCCACCTGCAGCGGGTTGAGGGCGCTCGCCGACCAGCTGCGGTGCCCGGTGATGCCCATCGTGGCGTACGACCGGCCGTGGTAGCTGTTGCGGACGGCGAGGATCTGGTGTGAGCGGCGGTAGTTGGTGGCAGCCAGCAGCGCCGCCTCGTTGGCTTCGGTGCCGGAGTTGGTGAAGAAGACCCGGGCGTCGGCGATGCCGGACAGCGCGGCGATCCGTTCGGCCAGCTCCACCTGGTAACGGATCAGGTAGAGGGTGGAGGTGTGCACCACGCCGGTGCCGAGCTGACGCTGTACCGCTTCGCGGATCTCCGGGATGTCGTAGCCGATCATGTTGGTCAGCACGCCGCCGAAGAAGTCCAGGTAGCTACGGCCGTCGGCGGCGGTGACCCGCCGTCCGGAGCCGGCGACGATCTCCAGTGGTTCGGCGTAGTAGAGCGGCATCCAGTCGGGCATCACGGCCCGGTGCCGGGCCAGCAGGTCGTCGGAGGTCATCTGCGGCGCCACCCTTCCCCGGGAGAGTCGGTGCATGCACCTTCCCACCGGGGAACGGGCATCGGCAACTGCCAGCCTGTAGTGGCCGACCCGGCTCGACCTGACAGTCCGTCCCTGGGCTGGTTTGCGGCCTGCGGCTCGCCTCAGTCGTTCGAGGCGCTCGCCCCCGCATCTGCCTCTACTTCCGCCTCCGCGCCGCTGGAGCGTTGCCGCGCCGAGCGCACCCACAACCACACACCGGTCAGGCCACTCGTCACGGCCGCGACGGCGACCACGGCCTCCACCGCCAACGGGAAGTCGCTGAACGGGGACATCCGCTGCATCACCAGCCCGGCGAAGGCGACGGCGAACAACAGACAGGCGATCATCCGGTCACGAATCATGCCGTCCTATATAGCACCGGTGCCCCGTGCCGCCGTTGCCGGCACTGCGGAGTTGCCGGGTGCGGTGTCGCGGACGGCTGCGGTGAAGACCTCGGAGCGGTGTTCGAAGTTGCGGAAGTGCCCGTAGCTGGGGGCTGCCGGGGACAGCAGCACCACGCCACCAGCCGGGGTCAGTTCGCGGGCCAGCCGGACCGCCGCCGGGACGTCGTCGGCGAGGGCGGTGTGTACGCCGGGCAGCCCGGCCAGGGTGTCGACGATCCGGGGGCCGCTGTCCGGCACACCGATCACCGTCAGCTCAAGGTCGGCGACGTGCTCACGCAGCGGTGTGTAGTCGAGTCCCCGGTCGGTGCCGCCGACGATTACGGTCAGCGGACGGCCGACGTACGCGTCGATCGCGTGCATCGCCGAGTACGGGCTGGTGGAGATGCTGTCGTCGACGAAGGTCAACCCGGACGGGTCGGCGATCTCGGCGAGCCGGTGCGGCAGGCCGGCGAAGCCGCTCACGGCCTCGGCGATGGCGTCGCGTTGCGCGACGCAGTCGACGCCGAGCGCGTCGAGTACGGCGAGCGCGACGCAGAGGTTGCCTTCGTTGTGCCGGCCGGCCAGCGGCAGCACCGCCCGGGCGAACAGCGGCTCGCCGGCCCGGTGTAGGTACGGCCGACCGTCCGGCCCGGGTGCCAGGTGGTAGGAATCCGGTAGGCCGACGGTGACGGCGTCACCAAGCCGGGCGGCGGCACCGAGACGCTCGACCAACCTCGGGTCCGTACCGTTGAAAATAACCTTTTCCGGTCCGTACGCGATCAGGTTGAGCTTGTCGGCGTAGTAGCGTTCCTCGCCGCCGTGCGAGTCAAGGTGTTCCGGAAACAGCGACGTCAGCACGGCGATCCGGGGCGAGTCGGTCAGGTCGCTGCACTGGTACGAGGAGAGTTCCAGCACGTACAGGTCGGCTTCGGGCATGGCCAGCAGCGGCACGCCGATGTTGCCGCCGATGGCGTTCGGCCGGCCGAGCGCGGTCAGCAGATGGCTGATCAGGCTGGACGTGGTGGACTTGCCCTTGCTGCCGGTGACGCCGACGGTGCGGGCGGCGTGGTCGGCCATCCACAGCGCGGTGCCGCCGGTGATCGGCACGCCGCGCCCACGCAACTCGACCACCCACGGGTGGGTCTGCGGCACGCCGGGCGAGCGGACCACCACGTCGGCGGCGGCCAGTCGGGCGAAGCCGTCCTCGCCGGTGTGCAGCGGCGCGAGGTCGGCGTCCCAGTCCGGCGGGGCGGCGGTCGCGCTGTCGTCGACGGCGACCAGGGCGGCCGGGGCCTGGGCGGCGATCGCGGTCACCGCGGCCCGTCCCTCGCGGCCGGTTCCCCACACCGCGACGGATCGGCCACGCAGGTCAGCCAGGCGCACCGGTCATCTCCTCCAACGGCCAGCATGTCATCGGGCGCCGGATCATGGGCGCGAACCGGGACTAGTATGTCTGGTCGGTGATCAGTGGAGGAGGCACGGGTGACCCGCGACGAATTGCGACGCTGCACCGCGTTCACCTTTCCTACGCTGGAGTTCGATCCGGTGACCGGGGTGGCCGAGCTGGGCTATGCGCTCACCGGCGGTGACGGCGGTGAGCTGACCTTCGTCGAGCGGATCACCTTCCCGATGCCGCAGGATGCCACCCCGCCGCCGACCGGGCCCGGGTCGACGTTCCGTCGGGTGCTGGAGCTGCTGCACCTGGTCGCCGGGGTCAGCTACTACAAGGCGGCGGCCCCGCCTGCGCTGGTGGCGCCGGCACCGCTGGGGCCCGAGGCGGTCGCGCTGGTCACCGCCGCCTACACCAAGGGCCTGGCCGAGTACGCGTACCGCAACGAGCTGCCGCACGTGCTCGACCTCACCCCGGTGCTGCCGGACGGATCGCCGGCACCGCCGGAGCCGGTGGACACCGCCGACCGGCGGCCGTTGTCGGCGGTCGGCGGCGGCAAGGACTCGATCGTGTCGTTGGAGGCGCTGCGCCGGGCCGGCTTCGACCCGGTGCCGTTCTCGGTCAACCCGAATCCGGTGATCGTGGCGGTCAACGCGGCGTCCGGGCTGACCGCGCTGGCCGCCCGCCGGGCGTTGGACCCACGGTTGTTCAACCTCAACGCGTCCGGGGCGTACAACGGGCACATCCCGGTGACCGCGATCAACTCGCTGATCGCGGTCGGTACGGCGGTGCTGCACGGCCTCGGCCCGGTGGTGATGTCCAACGAACGGTCCGCCTCCGATCCGAACCTGATCTGGAACGGGCACGAGATCAACCATCAGTGGTCCAAGGGTGTCGAGGCCGAAGGGCTGCTACGCGACGCGCTACGCGGCCATGCCGGGCTGACCGAGCCGTACTTTTCGCTGCTGCGGACCCTGTCCGAGCTGCACATCGCCAAGCTGTACGCGGCGTCGACCGGCTACGACCCAGTGGTGACCAGCTGCAATGCCGCGTTCAAGTTGCGTGACCGCAGCGAACGCTGGTGTGGGGCGTGCCCGAAGTGCCGGTTCGTGTTCCTGGCGTTCGCGCCGTTCATGCAGCGGGACCGGCTGGTCGGCATCTTCGGGGTGGATCTGCTGGCCGACCCGGCGCAGTCGGCCGGTTTCCGGAAGTTGCTCGGCGTCGACGGGCACAAGCCGTTCGAGTGTGTCGGTGAGGTCGAGGAGTCACTGGTGGCGTTGCGGATGCTCGCCGAGTCGCCGCAGTGGCGCGACGCGCCGCTGGTGGCCGAGCTGATGGCGGCGGTGCCGGAACAGGCCTGGCCGGCGGTCGGTTCGTCCGACGTACTGCTGCCCGGCGGTCCGCACCACGTGCCGGCGGCGTACGCGAAGGTCCTCACCGCGTTGGGCTGAGACCCGCCACCGCCGGCACACCACACCCCGGGTTCAGGTTTCGGTCGTCCAGTGGCCGGACTGCCGGGAGGGCGCCGGCCGGGCAACCCAGTCTGACCGGTCGGCGTCGTCGCTCCAGTCCGGCACCTCGCCGAAGTAGATGATCATCGCCCAGTAGTGCCGGTCCTCGTGCAGGACGATCTCGTCGTCACCGGAGAAGTCCTGCCCGTGCCACTGCTCGTTGATCCGGGCGACGGCTTCGGCACGCGAGATGCCGAACAGCTCGACCATCTCGGCCGCTGTCGCGTCCAGCAACTCCCGGACCTCGACCGACAGGTCCATCTGATAGACGTCCATGATCATTCTCCTAGGGCTGCAGGGCGTCGGTGAGCACCCGGCCGGCGTTCCTGCCGTAGAAGACGACCTGGTTGCCGGACCAGCGGGGCGGAGCCCCCAACCTCAGGAATCCATCGACGTTCATGAGCATCGGACCCTCGACCACATCGTAGTTGTTGGACAGGTTTCCGCCGGCACCGGTGCGGTAGCGGCGCACGGTGTTGGTCAGGTCCCGGCCGCCGCGCCGGTTGAACGTCTTTGTGAACATGGCGTTGAGTTTCGCGGTCGGCACCCTGAAGTGAAGAACCACCCCGTCCCCGCCGAATCGCTTGCTGGCCCATTTCTGTGCCTGCTGCTGCGAACGGGTGGTGTAGAAACCCTTGCCGAAGTCCATTCTCGACCGGCTGGAGAAGCTCGGGTCCACGCCGTTGTTCCGGATGTTGTCCGCCGCCTGCCGGCTGGTGCCGTGGTACAGGTCCGTGTAGCCGTCGCAGTTGTGCACCAGAACCGGCCGGTCGGCTGCCACCACATAGTAGGTGTGGTCGCCGTCGACGGTGAGGTCGTTCATCCATTTCAGGCCGGTCCAGACCCGGACCGCCGCGACCTGCTGGGTGGTTTCGCCGTCCGGGCTGCGCAGCCGATCACCGGGTCGCAGGTCTTCGGCGTCGGTCCACCGCCCGGTGGTGGCGTTCCAGAACGGGTGGTGCGCGGTCGTCTCGACGACCGTGCTCTCACCGGTGACGGTGTCGGTGACCGTGACGTCGGTCAACTCCCGGTCGGCGTGGTGGTGCAGCAGCCGCACCGGCCGAGTGGAGCTTTGCCCCGTCTGCGGGTCGGTGGCCAGCACCTCGTCGCCGAGTTCGACCTCGCCGATCGGCTTGGTGGTGCCGTCGGCCATCCGTACCCGGGTGCCGGGGGCGAAACTGTGCCGCACGCAGCTGGCAGCCCCGTCGGCCCGGCTCCCGCCGGCGCGGACGGCGTCGTCGGCACGTTCGGCGGCTTCCCGGGTGGACCGGCTGGAGCCGCGCGACACCGCCCGGGACGCGTCGTCGGCCTTGCTGCTGACCGCCCGGCTGAACGACCGGGCCCCGGCGGCGGCCTTCGCACCGACACGGGCGCCGGCCTTGCCGACGCTCGTGCCGGCGACCTTCTTCACGCCGGTGGAGGCGGCCTTGCTCAACGCCTTGCCGGCGACCGGGCCCATCATCGGCAGGGCGGCACCGAGACCACCGGCCAGGCCGCCGATCACCGCGTCCTGCAGCAGATCCATGCCGGTCTTGCCCTGCATCCCACCGGTGACCAGGGCACCGGTGATGCCACCGACCATGCCGCAGGCGACCATGCCGACCCCGGTCCAGCCGATCGCGACCAGGCAGCTGGCCTCGACGACCATGCCGACGATCGCGCCGACGATCTCGGCCTTGTGTTCGACGATCCAGTCCCGGGCTGTACGGGCCCACTGGCCCACCTGTTCGGCGGCTACTTTCAGCGCCTCACCGGCCTTGATCAGATCCTGATAGCTCTGCTCCACCGTCTGCCTGATGGCGTTGGCCGCCTCGACGAGCTCTTCCTGCGTCCACGTGGTGGCCGCCGCCAGGCCGTCGCCGACCCAGTCGAGAAAGTCGGTAAAGTCGTCCCACGCGTCGCCGGCCCAGTCGACGGCGTCGTCCCACCTGTCGCCGGCCCAGTCGGTGAAGTCGTCCCACGACCTCGCAAACCGTTCTCCGAAGTGGCCGGTGGGGTCGACCACGGTCAACGGGTTGCCGTCGCCGTACTGGTACCGGTTCGCCCGGATCGGGTCCGGTACCGCACTGACAGTCAGGCTGTCGCGGGCACCGAACTGTGCGGTCGCCGGGTCGTACCAGCGGGCATGCATGTTGACCTGCCCACTACGCACGTCGGTCCACTCCGACTGGTAACCGAGGTCACCGAGCATGCCGCTGTCCGCGGTCACCTCGCCCAACGGCGAATAGGTGCGGCTGCCGGTCACCGTCGCCCCGGCCGGGTTCAACTGGGCGACCACGTCACCGTGCAGATCCGTCCACACCAACCGGCGCGTGTTGTTGTGCCGCGCCCCGACCACCCCACCGCCCGGATCCCGGGTGAAGAACGCGTTGGAACTGTCCCGGGCGAGGTGGTTACCGAGACCGGTGTACTCCCAACCGTCCCGGAACGCCCGACCCAAGCCGTCGTAGTCGAACACCCGGGCGTTGCCACCGGCCGGGGTGTGCTCCACCACCTGGTCGAACGCGTCCGACACCGTCCTCGCCGCACCGGCCGCGCTGCGGGTGCCCCGCGCCGTGTACTGGTAGCCGACACCGGTACTGTCCGAAACGAGGCGGTTACGGGCGTCGTAGACGTAGTCGATGTCGCCGACCCCGGTCCGGTTCCCCGCCTTGTCGTAGCGGTAACCGACCGTCGTGTTCCCGTCGTCCCACGACGTCAACCGGTCAGCCAGATCGTAGGTGTACGTGTTGACCGTCGTGGACGAGCCACGGGTCACGGTCTTACTGGTCTCGTTACCATTCGCGTCCCAGCCGTAGCTGATCGACGCGATCTTCGACCCATCCGACGACACCAGCCGGTCGCTGGTCAACCGATGCAGATCGTCGTAGGCGAACACCCGCCGGTTCCCCGACGTGCCGAACGTCATCGACGACACCGCCGACATCACGTCGTAGCTGTAGCCGATCGCCGTGCCCATGTCCGTGTTGTCCACCGACGCCAACCGGCCCGCACCGTCATACTCGTACTGCGTCAACCCGGCCGCGTCGTCCCGCCAGGCCATCAACCCGTCCGCCGTGTACCTGAACGACGCGTTCCCCGACGGACCGGTCACCGACAACGGCAGGCCGCGGTCGTCGTACACGACCTGATTGCTGCCACCCGGCGCCGAGAACTCCACGAGCCGGCCCGCCGCGTCGTAGCCGTACGTCCGGTCCTGCGTCGCGGCCTCCGCACCGGAACCGGACTGACGCACCAGCCGACCGGCGTCGTCGTAGACCAGGGTCCGCGCCACCCCACCGGGCACCCGCTGCGACACCGGCTGCCCGGCCGCATCGTAAACCGTGGTGAACGTCCGGTCCGCCGCGTCCGGGTACGCCGCCGTGGCCGGCTCGATCCGCGACTGCGGCAACCCCCACACGGTGTACGTGGTCCGGAACGCCCGCCCCTCCCCGTCGGTGAACCGGGTCGGATTCCCCGCCAGGTCATACCCGAACGACGACTCGATCGTTGTCGTCGCATCCACCGGCTCGGACTGCGTCCGCAACAACCCCGTCGCGTCGTAGCCGAACCGCGTCACCGTGCCGCGTGCGTCCGTCGCCGACACCACATTGCCCGCCGCGTCATACGACCAGGCCGCCGTCGCCAACGCCGCCCCACCGGCCGCCCGGTACGCCGCCGACGACACCGGCCGCGACAACATGTCATAACCCGTCGTCGTGTACGTACCGTCCGGATTGATTTCCTTAACCGGCCGACCCAGGCCGTCGTGGACGACACCGCGGGTCTGCCCCGCGCCGTCGACCACAACTGTCAGCTCACCGGCCGCGTTGTAGCCGTACCCGGTGGTCACCCCCGCCGGCGACCGCACCGACGACAACCGCCCGGCGACGTCGTAGCCCACCGTCGTGGTGTGCACCTGACCGGTCTGCCGCACCGCCTCACTCACACTCGTGACCCGACCCAGGAAGTCGTAGCCACTACCGGCCACCGCACCCGTCGGATCCGTCGTCGCCAGCAGGTTGCCCGCCAGGTCGTAGCGCGCCGTCGTCGTGCCGTCGTCCGGCGCCACCTGGGTCACCAACCGACCCAACTGGTCGTAGTCGAACTCCGTGACCCGGCCCAACGGATCGGTCTGCGACACCACCTGACCGAGGCTGTCGTACACCGCCGACGCCACCGGCGTCACCGACGACGACTCACCCGGCGGCGTGTACGCCGGCAACCGGACCTCCACCGGCCGACCCACCCGGTCCACCCCGTACGTCGTCACCGCCCCGTTCGGATCCGACTCCGCAACCACCTCACCGAACGTGTTGTAACCAACCCGCTCCACCGGCCGGGCCGTCACCACCGGACCATCCAACTCACCGGTTTCCGACTGCACCGCCGGACCCGTCGTCACCACCGGACGATCCGCCTCGTCGTACTCCACGAACGTGGCGTGACCCAACGGATCAATCACCGACGTCGCCAGACCAGCGTTGTCGACCACGTAACTGGTCCGCGACACCCCCGCGTCCGCCGGAGGCACCGCACCCGCCATCACCCCGGCGGCCCAGTCATCGTCGCCCGGCACCCCCTGATACACCTGCAGATCAGAGATCGCCCCCTCGAGGCCCGAGCCGATCCGCACCCCGCCGGCCGCCACGCTGTGGAAGCTGCTGCCGGTGAAGTCGTCGACTTTCTCGCCGTCGAGGAACACGATCCACCGGCCAGCCTGCGGGTCCACGCCCACCGCCAGGTGCTGCCACTCGCCCGCCTGCATCGAGCCCTGCCCGAAGGTGCGACGGCGGTGTAGTACGCCGCCGCCTTTGAACACGAGTTGCTCGGTCGCCAGCGCCCGCCACGCGTCGACGGTGTGGTCGTAGTGGAGTGCGAACGCGGGTGCGCCCCGCTCGGCCACGTTCGTCCGGGCGAGGCCCGGCATCGCCAGTACCGAGGCGGAGTATCGCAGATCGTCCAATCGCACCCAGGCAGCGACCGTGTACGGCCGGGTGGTGTCCACCACCGGCGCATCGGTGACGATCCGCGACGACGATCCATTGAACGACGCGACTCGACCCCGCTCGGGATCCGACGCCCAGACCACGTCCGTGGCCGTACCCGGACTGTTCCCCGCCGAGTCGACCGCCGTCGTCCCACCCGTCTCGGCCAACCGCCACCGCGCCACCGGCGTCACCGACCGGTCCGCCGACAGGTAGCCCGTCTGCGACACCGGCCGGCCCAACACGTCGTAGGCGTAGTCGACGACCGACAACGCCTCCCCTGCAGCGTCCCGATCCACCCGCGACAACACCTCGTCGGTCCGGGACAGCGTCACCTCGGTCACCCGATCCAGGCCGCCCGGATCCAGCACGCTGCGCACCTGCCGGCCCGCCGCGTCGTAGGCGTACGCCGTCACCGTCGCACCGTTGTCAGTGACCTGCTCGACCAGGTTCCCCGCCTCGTCGTAGCCGTTGCTCTCCAGCAGGAACGACGAGCTGTCACCGTCTGAGCGGGTCACCGTCGCGGTCCGCCCGTCATCGGTATACGTGTACCGCGTCACATAGCCCATCGCGTCCGTGGTCGACGCCAACCGACCCGCCGGGTCGTACACATTCGACTCCACCACCAGATCCACCGGATCCGTCGGATCATTCGGATTCCCGGTGAATCCCTTCACCGTCCGCGACAGCAGATTGCCGTTGACGTCCACCTCGTAGGCGTTCACCACCCCATCCGGATCGGTCTGCTCCGCCAGGTGCCCGTACACGTCATAGCCGTAGCTGGTCACCGCCCCCTCGGCGGCCACCGACGCCGACCGACGCCCACCCTCGTCGTACGACCAGGTACTGACCCGGGCCACATCCCCACCGGACGCGTCACTGACCCGCTCCTCCGCCAGGAACCCGTCCACGCTGTACGAGTAACGCGTCACCGCCCGATGCACCGCACCGGTCACCCGGTCCGTCACCGCCGGACCCGTCCGCGTCACCACCCGACCCACCGAGTCGTACGTGTACGACGTCGTCCGCCCCTGCGGATACGACGACGTCACCACCGTCTCCGTCAACGTCCGACCCAACCCGTCGTACGTGAACGTCGTCTCCGCAGTCGCCGCGTCCGACACCCACGCCACGTCACCCGCCGAGGTGTACCTGATCGTCTGCCATCCCTTCGACGCATCCAGCACATGCCACGGCAGACCGGCCGGGGCGGACCCACCGTCGACCGCGGGCACCTCCGTACCGTCGGTGTATTCGATCTCCGTCTTCCGGCCGAGCGGGTCCCGCACGGTGTGCAGGTTGCCGGAGTTGTCGTAGCCGTAGGTCGTCAGGTAGGTGTCGTCCTGCGCACTCTGCGAGCCCGGCCCCCGCACGTGGGTCAGGCGGTCGCTCCTCGGGTGCGTCGGGTCGCTGCTGTAGAAGGTGTAGGTGTAGTAGCTGCTGGAGCACTTGTCGGCGGCCTGGTCCTGGCAGGTCACCTCCTGGACCGTGTTGCCCCGCTCGTCCTGCACCGACCGGGTCACGTTTCCGTTCGGGTCGTACACCAGACTCGTGAACCCACCCGTGTCATAGCCGTACAACGTCGTCTGACCCAACGCGTCGGTCTGCGACACCTTCCGCCCCGACACCAGATCGTAGGAGTACGACACCTCGTTACCGCCCGGGTCGGTCACCGACACGATCTTCACCGGATTCGACACCGTCGTCGTCTGCGCGTGCTCCGCTGCCGCGTCGACATGCACCGCACCCGGCGGCAACACCTCGTCCGGCAACCCACCCGCCGCCGTCTCCGACAACCGGACTGCGGCAGCCCCGTCGCCCGCCGCCGTCACCACCAACGGCACGGTCCGACCCACCGACTGGTAGCGCAACGCCACCTCGTCCGCGCTCAACGCCCGGTCATAGAGCGCGACCTCCGCCAACGCACCCGCGTAGTACGCCGTCGAGTCCGAGGGCAGCCCCGACCAACCGTTCCCCGTGTACCCCGCACCCAGATATCCGTGACTGAGCCTTTCGACCCCGCCAGCCAGGGAGCCGGTGCTGGACTGCACCCGTACGCCGTCGAGGTACAACGCCTGGACGGTGTCGTTGCCGGCGGCGGTCTTGGTGAGCACCGCGTGGTGCCACTTGCCGTCGTTGACCGGCGCCGCCGAGACCAACGCCAACGCCCACCACTGATTGGCCTGGTCGTTGCAGTTACGGATCGCCAACTGGGTGCCGTCCGTGGTCGACGAGCCCGGCACCTCCAGACACCGGCCCGCCCCCGAGTTGCGCCAACCGTTCCCGGACGTTCCCCACTTCTGGTTCGCGCTGCTCGAACAGGTCTGCGCCTGGACCAGGGTGCCGTTGCCGGTCGCCTGACCTGCCAGGCCCAGACACCTGTCACCCCGACGCAACTGCCGGCTGCTGCCGACGTAACGCCAGCTCTGCGCCGTCGCACCGTCGCAGGTGGCCAGTTGCACCCTCGTGCCGTCGGCCGCCAACTCGGCGCACTTGCCGGCGAGCCCCGACGTCAACGGCCCGGTCGGATCCACCGACGCGGACAGCCCCCGCAGCCGGCCATCGGAGTCGATCCACAACACCGGCGATCCCACCGACGGCGTCCCGTCCACCGCCGCGTCCTGCACCCCCGCCAGCACATCGCCGGTACCGGTGGTCCTGAACCAGAGCTCCTGGGACCGCGTCCCGGCCGGTGCCAATCGCTCCCCCGGCACCGACACCAGCGACGCTGACCCGTCGAACGACACCGCCGTGCCGTCGGCGAACGGACCCGCCACTCCCAACGTCACCGAATTGAACGTCGCGGCCGTCTGCCAGGTCTCGTTGACCGCCTGAACCCCGGCCGCATCCCGCAACCGCCAGTAGTCCGTCGGCGCCGACCCCAGCACCGCCGCCGCGTACACCCCGCTCGTTCCCGCCACCCTCGGCGTCCCCAACGCCCAAGTCCCACCGTTGCTGTCGGTCACCGACGCCAGCTTCCCAGTCACCGAGTCCATCGACAACGACGTCAGCGTCCGCTCCTCGGCGCTGGTCACCTTCGACAACTGCCGGCTCTGACCCCGCGCCGTCGCGTTGATCTCAGTGACCTCGGCCGAGGTCAACGTCCGGTTGAAGAACGCCACATCGGCGATCTGCCCTTGGAAGAAGTTCGCATGCCCGTGGTAGTTCGGCGAACCATGATGCGGCTGGTCCGGCCAGTTCCCGCCGACGAACCCCGCACCCACGTACACATGCTCCGACCCGCCCACGTCGAACATCTCGATCAGGCCGTCGCGACGGACCGCTTGCTGGATGCCGTCCACATACAGCGACTGGCTCGTGCCGGCCCCGGCCAGCACGACGTGATGCCACTGCCCGTCGTCCACCCGACCGGACGACTGCATCGTCGTC
Source organism: Micromonospora sp. LOL_014 (assembly GCF_048060245.1). NCBI lineage: Bacteria > Bacillati > Actinomycetota > Actinomycetes > Micromonosporales > Micromonosporaceae > Micromonospora > Micromonospora sp. LOL_014. Next base: position 97,998 of record NZ_JBHMIP010000022.1, on the reverse strand, counting down.
GAGTTGCCGTCATAGAACTTCGCGTGCAAGTTCCCACTCGACCCGAGATAGATCGACGGAGTGTAGTTGCGCGACGTCGTCCCGTCCGAGATCGGATCATGCTGGTACGAGAACAACACCCCCGCCCGGGACACCGTCCCCGTCCGGAACCACAGACTGACCGACTGGTACGCGCTGTCGTTGACCAGCCCGCTCGGCAACCGCACCCGCGACGACGTGCCGTTGAACGACGTCGACGTCGACGTCGACCCCGGCCACACCCCCGGCACCCCACCCGCCGACGTACCCTCGTAGAACGCCACATCGGTGCCGCCGTTGTCCAGCGTGCTGCTGGCCGCCAGGGTCGCTCCGGAAGGTTCGTTCAACCGCCAGAACGACGACGGCGCGTGGTTCAGCACCGCGTTCGCCCCCTGGTTGGCGCTGTTACCCCAGGAGTACGTGGTGCACGACGCCGTCGGCGGACACACCTTCGTCAACCGGTCATGGTTGCCGTACGTGTACGTCCACACGTAGCCACTGCCACCGGCGGTCGGCGCGTCCGTCGTAACCTTCGTCACATGCGACCCGGCCGACGGACTCGCCGTCCCCGCCCACGTCAGCGTCAGCGACCGCCCCGACGCGCTAGTCAACTCCGACACCAGCCCACTGCCGTTGTACGTCAACGTCAAGGTCTGGTCGTTGGCGTCCGTCACCGACGTGACCTTGAACGCGCCACCCCCGGCCGCGCGGGAGAACACGTACGTCGTCCCGTGTTTGACGGTCAACCGGTACCCGGTTACCGACGAACCGGACTTCACCGCGGTCAACACCTCGTACCGACCCGGCGGCGGCACGAACGACCCGTTCAACGTCGGCCCGAACACCGCCTCCGACCCGTCCGGATACCGCACCACCGCACCCAGCACCGCACCCGCCGAGTTGGTCCGCTCGGTCACCCGCGCGTCCAACAGACTCGACCAGCCCTGCCCGAACGCCCCCGACCGCCGGGTGTCCAACGTGTTGTACGACCGGGTGATCTCCAACGCCGGCCCCACCCCCGCCACCTGCGCGTCCGTCACCGCCGACGTGTAGTTGCCGATCTCCGGGTGGTAACCCACCCCCGGGTTCTGCACCAACCGGGATCCCAACGCCGGCTGCGGCACCCGCGTGTAGAACACGTACTTCGGATACCGGGCGCCGTAGACAGCCCCGTCATACGGCTGCACCGCCCACGAGTACTGCTTGTTCGTCTCCAACAACCCGACCGGGACGTCGTAGTACGACTTGGTGCCCTCGTTGACGTGGATGAGGGTCCCGGTGCTGTCGTAGATCCAGACCTTGTAGCGCACAGTGCCGGACTCGTCGAAATCGCGGCCCCGCACGTACAACCGGGGCGTCAACGTCGACACCACCGCACCGTGGGTCGGAGCCCGCTGGTCCACCTGCGGCGGCAGGTTGTTCGACAAGGTCAGCTGCAACCGCGGCGCGTAGTCACCGCCGGCATAGTTGGCCGAAGCGAACAACGCCGCTGCCGCCTCAGACCGGTGTTCCTCGTCCAACAACGCCAGACCGAGATTGGGCTGACCGAGCGCCCAGCCCGAAATCAGGTCCCGGACGTCGATCTCGACCCACTGGCCGACGGACGGATTCGGGTTCGGGTTCTCACATGCCCGCCCGTTGTCGGTGTAGTACCGGTAGTGACCCGGCCCCAGGTCGATCTTCGGCCCCGGGTGGGCGGCGGTGCGCAGATCTCCGACGCTCCATTCCTCCTCGACCAGCCCGACCTTGATCCGTTGGACGTCACACCTCGCCCGGTAGTTCAGGTACAGCCGCAGGTTCGCCGAGGAGATGAACCAGCCCGACCTCGCAAGCTCCGATGGGACGGTGAACTTGAGAAACGTCCGGGACAGGACGCCGTCCTGGTTGCCGATCGCGAGACGGTCACCGTTCTGCACGGCCGGGCCGGTATCCGGATCGGTGTCAACGAACACGTCCCCGATCGTCGAGATCAGCGCGCCCACGTCCGCCCGCACCGGGAACACCCGCGCCGGATCCGTCAACCACTCCCGGTCAGCCACCAGCTTCAGCGCCCGACCGCCTTCGACCTCCACCAGCTCCATCGACACCGCTGGCGACCGCGCCGGCAGCCCCGTCTGCGGATCAACCGACGAATCCCGCATGACAGCTGGCGGGATCGACGCCACCACCGACCCGGCGTCGGCGACCACTTCGACCGACCCATCGTCACCGGAACGGACCGACACCCCGTCCAGCATCAGCGGAAACACCCACTCCGACCCGGCCTGCGGCGAGGCCAGCACCAGCCCCTGCTGCACCCCGTCCGGCCGCGCCACCACCTCCAGGTCGGTGTCCGCGACCACCTCCGGGTACGTGGCCGTCTTGCCGTCGACCGCCGGAGCCACCGCCGCCGCACCAGCCAGACCCCAGCCCACTGACCCATCACCGGGCAGCGACAACTCCACCAACGCCCCACCGGCAGACGTACCGGCCAGCGACACCCCCAGCGAGTTCTCCCTCACCACCCACCGGCCGCCCCGACGCACCAACGTCGAATCCACCGGCCGCCACGAACCATCCGCCGCCTCGTAGTTGACCTGCCCGGTGCTCAACTCCGCCGTCGTCGAACCATCCGCGTTGGCGTACACGTCGGCATTCGGCCCCGACGCCACCGCGTCCCGCACACTCGACTCCGGATCGAACCGGCCCACCGTCACCGGCGTCACCGACTCGCCCACCACCGGCTCCCCGGCATACCCCGACAGACCGTTCACCAACCGCTGCGCCGAACCCGCCCCACCCGACGCCCGCGTCGCCGCCGACCCCACATACCCACCCGAACCGGCACCGTCACCGACCCGCGCCGCCGGCAGCTCCACAGCCGGCCCGCCCCACGGCAACCACCCCGCCCGGCCCGTGAACCACGACGACAACCACCCCACCGGGAACTCACCGTCCGCCGGCACCGCACCCGGCGGCACCGACGACGACAACCCCACCAGCGCCGCGACCACCACCGCGACCCCACCAGCCCACCGCCGCCACCGGACGAACGTCCCCGCTGTCCTCAAGCGACGCCGACGGTGAACAGCACGACTCGTAGACATCAGCGGCCACCTCATTCCACACCGGAGCGTTGTCCCTGCGGACCAGGTCACATCATCCATGGGCGGAAATCGCCGTGACTTGGCGGAAATTTGAGGAACCGCTGAGGAACTGGTAGGGGATTTCAGCAGCAGGCCCTGTGGCGAAGACGCCGCAGGGCCTGCTGCTACCGGTGACCGTGCCGGACGTGGTCAGACACAGGCGTGGTCAGGCGGAAACGAAGTCCAGCACGTGGTGGACGAAAAGACGCGGGCCACACCAGGGCCTGCAGGATGCCCAGCACGACCACTCAGAAGCCGTCCGCCTGCTGAATGTAGTAGACCAGCGCGCCGATCAGGCCGAGTCCGTACACGGCGGCACCGTGGCCGCCACCGCCCCGGTTGTCCCGGCGGGGCCTGCGCTCCTTCTTGTCCATCTCATCACTCCTCGTCAGACGTGGCCGTCGCAACGTACATCCGAGCGTCGATCATCCGGTGATGAACTGGCTACCGATACCAGCGTGCTCCCGGCCGGGCTGACGCGACAGGCCGACGGGCCCGGATCCGAGGGTCCGGCGTCCCGGCCACCATTTTACTTTCCAGGAGGGACCTGACACATGCTCAAGTTCATCCGACACGCCATCGTCGCGACGGTGTTGGTGGTGTCCACCAACCTGGCCTTCACCGGTCCGGCGTAGGCCGAACTCCCCGCCCCACCGGTCGGCTCGCTGATCGATGTCCGGTTCTTCACGAACGCAGGCCACACCACCGAGGTCGGTAGGTGGCTCTACGGTTCGTGCGACGGCCAGTACCTGGACGAGCAGTGGAGTTCCCGGACCTCCTACTACGGCTGGCGAAGCGTGCCCTGCTGGTGACCAGTGGGCGCTGACCGGGGTTGCCGGCGCAGTCGGCGTGCCCGGCCGGCACCAGGGTGACCACGGTGGCGGACCGGTCCGGCACGGTCAGAGCACCTCCTGCGGCAGGCGCTTGGGCCGCTCGGCGTCGACGGCGGGCGATCCGGTGACCGTGTCGACGGCGTCGGCGACCTCGGGGTGCAGTTGCCCGGCGTCGCGCATCACCGACCAGAGCCCGGCCCGGGTGAGCAGGTCGCGTACCGGCCCCCGGACCGTCGCCAGATGCAGGGCTGTCTCACGGCCGGCGAGCCGCTGCCGGGTCTGCGCCAGGGCGTGCGCGCCGTCAGTGTCGGCGTCGCTGATCGCGCTGGCGTCGAGTACCACGGCCCGCAGCTCGGGGCGGCTCTGCGTCAACGTCAGCAACTGGTCGGCCAGGTACTGGGCGTTGGCGAAGTACAGCGGGCCGTCGAAGCGCAGCACCGCGACCCGTGGGTCGGTGACCAGGCCCTGGTAGCGGGCGAGGTTGCGGAAGGTCGCGGTGCCGGGCACCCGGCCGAGTTCGGCGGTGTGCGGTCGGGCCGAGCGGCGCAGGAACACGGCGAGGCTGAACGCGACGCCGACGGCCAGCCCCGGCTCCACCCCGGCGACCAGGGTGACCAGGAAGGTCAGCCCGAGGGTCAGCCCATCGGTACGCCGTACCCGCCAGGCCGACCGGGCTTCCCGCCAGTCGACCAGGCCGAGGACGGCGACGACGACGATCGCCGCGAGGACGGCTTTGGGCAGGTGGTGAAAGGCCGGGGTGAGCAGCAACGCGGTGGCCGCCACCACGGCGGCGGTGACCAGGGAGGCGACCGGAGTCCGGGCGCCGGCAGAGAAGTTGACCGCGCTGCGGGAGAATCCGCCGGCGACCGGAAAGGCGTGGAACGCCCCGGCGGCGAGGTTGGCCGCGCCGACGGCGACGAGTTCGGCGTTCGGTTCGACCTGCTGGCGTGAGCGGGCGGCGAGCGACTTCGCCACCGCGATGCCTTCCATGTAGGCGACCAGGGCGATCGCGACCGCCGCTGGCAGCAGCGCCCGCAGGTCGGCCAGGGCGATCGACGGCAGATCCGGGGTTGGTAGCCCGCTGGGCACCTCGGCGAGGATCGGCACACCGCGGGCGCCGAAGGCCAGGGCCGCGCTGGCGATGGTCACTGCGGCGACGACGAGCAGCGCGCCGGGCAGTTTCGGCAGGTAGTGGCGGAGCAGCAGCAGGCCGGCGATGCTGGCCGCGCCGACCGCGACGGTCAGCGGGTGCACCGTCGGAGCGGCCTGCCAGAGGCTGCCGACGATGCCGGGCAGGTTCTCGGCCCGGTCGGCGCGCAGCCCGAGCAGGTCCTTGACCTGGCTGACGGCGATGACGATGGCCGCCGCCGAGGTGAAACCGGACAGCACCGAGTGAGACAGGAAGTTGACCAGAGCGCCGAGGCGCAGCACCCCCATCAGGACCTGAATGGCACCGACCAGCAGGGCAAGCAGGCCGGCAAGGGCGGCGTACCGGCCGGGGTCGCCGTCGGCGAGGGGGGCGAGCGCGGTGGCGGTCATCAGCGCGGTGATCGCCACCGGGCCGACGGCGAGCGAGCCTGAGGTGCCGAGCAGGGCGTAGACCAGGACCGGGACGACGGCGGCGTACAGGCCGGTGACCGGTGGCATGCCGGCGAGGGCGGCGTACGCCATGCTCTGCGGCACCAGCATCACCGCGACGGTGAGCCCGGCGATCAGATCGTGCCGCAGCACGTGCCGGTCGTAGCCGCGCCGCCAACCGAGAATGGGCAGGACCCGCGCCGGGCCGGTGCGCTGCTGGCGGGGGTACGCGGTGGTGGTCATTTCGCTGCGCCGGCCCGGCTGATCCGGGTGAGCGAGGCGTCGATGTCACACCCGGCGCCCTGGTTGTACGGCAGGCGGGCCAGCAGCATGCCCATGGCGCAGGTGTTGCTCAGCGCCGCGACGGTCAGCCCGGCGCCGATGAGTCCGGCGACGTACCGGGCCGGCGGGTACCAGATGCTGGCCAGCACCGAGACCAGCACGATCGCGCCGGCGACCAGCCGCACCTGACGTTCCAGGCTCCAGCGTTGCCGGCCCCGGTTGACCGGGGCGCCGGCGGAGATCCAGGCGTTCATTCCGCCGTCGAGGACGGTCGCGCCGTCCAGGCCGGCGCCGGCGAGTTTCGCGCAGGCCTGGTTGGCCCGGTTGCCGGACTGGCAGATCAGCAGGATGCGGCCGCCGGCGTCGGCGACGATCCGGTTCAGGTGCGCGTCGACCTGGTCCAGTGGCAGGTTGATCGCCCCGTCGATGTGGGCGGTCTCGAATTCGGCCGGGGTGCGCACGTCGACGACCAGGGTGTCGGGGTTGTCGGCCAGCAGGGCGCGGGCGGCGGGCACCTGCATGTTCGGGTTGGTGGTGGGGAACATGTCATTCCTCCGTGCGCTGGTGTTCGTTCGGGCTCGTGCGGTGGTGGTCAGGATTCGGTGGTCAGGTCGGCGACGCCGGCCCCGCTGAGCACGGCGGGCCGGTGGCCGGCGCGGACCAGCAGGCTGGCGGCGATGGCGGCCCGCCGGCCGCTGCCGCAGGCGACGAGGACCGGTCGCTGCGGGTCGAGTTCGGCGGGGATGCCGTCGGTGACCAGGTCGGCGAGGAAGCGTTCGACCGACCCAGGCCAGCTGACGCGCGCCCGCTCGCCCGGCATCCGTACGTCGAGCAGCTGTGCGTCGGGCTGGGCCAGCCGCTGCCGGAAGCTGTCCAGGTCGAGCAGTTCGTAGCCGGGGCCGAGCTGGTCGGCGGGGGCCGGCCGGTGGACGCCCTGGACGGTGTCGAGCCCGATGCGGGCCAGCTGGACGACGGCTTCGGTGACGTCCTGGCCGGATTCGGCGATCAGCACGACGGGTGCGCCGTACGGCAGCAGCCAGCCGGCCCAGCTGCCGAAGTCGTCAGTGAGCTCGATGCCGACGGAGCCGGGCAGCAGGCCGGCGGCCTGGACCGGCCGGGGCCGGATGTCCAGCAACTGGGCGTCGTCGGTGGTCGGCAGGTCGGCGGCGGTGATCTCCGGGATCTCGACGGCCGGCATCGGCTCGCCGCCACGCAGATTGGCCGGGCCCATGTACTGGTAGAAGGCCGGGATCGGCATCGGCGCGGCGAGCAGCCGGTCGGCGAACGTCTCCGGGTCGCCGACGCCGAGCAGCGGGTTGGTGTCGACCTCGTCGCCGATGGTGGAGGTGAACCGGCCGGCGCCGGTGGCGGTGCAGAACGAGCCTTCACCGTGGGTCGGGTAGAGCTCGACGGCCCGGGGCAGGCCGGCGAGGCGGTGCAGCGAGCCGTGCTGCAGCCGGGCCAGGGTGCGGGCCCGGTCGGGGCCGAGCAGGTCGGGTCGGCCGGCGGAGGCGACGAGCAGGCTGCCGCCGGAGAAGACGGCGACCGGCTCGCCGTCGATCAGCACCAGGTAGCTGGTGTGTTCCGGGGTGTGACCGGGGGTGTGGACGGGGCGCAGGGTGAGGTTGTCGGCTTTGATGTCCTCGAGGTGGAAGGCGGGAGTGTGCCGGTAGGTCGGTGCCGCGCCGGCCGGGAGGACCAGCTCGGCGCCGGTCCGTCGGGCGAGCTGCGGTCCGCCGGAGACGTAGTCGTTGTGCAGGTGGGTCTCCAGGACGAACCGCAGGTCGACGTCGCGTTCGGCGGCGGCGTCGAGGAACCGGTCGATGTCGCGCTGCGGGTCGACGAGCACCCCCTTGCCCTCGTGGACCAGCAGGTAGGACTGGTCGCCGAGGCCGGGGGTACGGAATGAGATGAGTTCCACGGGTGCTCCTCCGCTCTCGCGTATACCCCTGGGGGTATCTACGGACCCAGTATGTTCGAATGAACGGACATCTGCAAGTGATACCCCCGGGTGTATCGTGTAAACCCAGCTGGGCAGGCCCGAAGCACCAGCGGGAGACCCCCGGACCAGGAGGAACTCGCCATGCAGGTCGAGGAGAACACCACGGCGGACGTGGTCAAGCGGCTACGGCGGGCCGAAGGGCAGATCCGCGGCATCATCGCGATGCTGGAGTCCGGCCGGGACTGCGCCGAGGTGGTCACCCAGCTCGCCGCCGTCTCCCGGGCGCTCGACCGGGCCGGCTTCAAGGTCATCGCCAGTGGGCTCGAACAGTGCATGGGTCCCGACGCCGACGCCACCGAGCGCAAGGCCAGCCTGGAGCAGATGGAGAAGCTCTTCCTCTCCCTGGCCTGACACCGGAGCCCGACGGACGGGCCTGACACCGGGGCGCGACGACCCGCCGGGGCCCGGTGGGTCGCCGTGCCCGGGGCAGGGTCGTGGGGTCAGCTCCGGTCCGGCCGGGTGGCCAGGTACCAGTCAGTCAGCTTGACCGTGTCGTCGGTCAGCCGCGCGTCGAGGTCGGCCTCGGTACGCGGCGCGCCGAGCACCACGTCGTCACCGGGTCGCCAGTTCGCCGGGCAGGACACCCCGAGTAGTCGGCCTCGGCCTGCCGGCCGTAGCCGATCCACGCGCCGGTGCGCGCGGCGAGTTCGAGGTGGCCGGCGATGAAGTCGGCGTGGAAGTGGGTGTTGACGACGCCTTCGATGGTGAGGCCGTGCGCCTGCGCGTCGGCCAGGTACTCGGTGACGTCGCGACGCGGATCGACCACGATGGCGGCTTCGTGGTCTCGTCAGCAATCAGATAGGACGCCTGGGACAGGCAGTCCAGGTAGTACTGGGCGAAGAACATGCCCGGGACCTCCTTCGGCGGTGGTTCACGGCTGCCGGATTCAGTCCCAACATACCCCCAGGGGTATAAGTGGAACGGCGGCTCAAGGTCCCAAGATTCAGCACCTTCGACCCGGTGGGCGGTCAGGCCGGTGGCCGGGGCCGTACCTCGTCCAGTGCCAGCACCGCGACGTGCAGCGACAGGCACGCCTGCACCGAGTCCAAGTCGACGCCGAGAATCTGCCCCAGCCGGGTCAACCGCTCGTAGAACGCCGGCCGGGACAGGTGCATCGCCGCGGCCGCCGCCGACTTGTTGCGGCCGAGCTCCAGGTACGCCCGCAGCGTGGCCAGCATCCGCTGCCGGGGATGACGCGCCTCGTACGCCAGCAGCGCGCCCAGCTCACGCTCGACGAAGACCTGCAACCGGGGTTCCTCCCGCAGCAGGTGCAGCAGCCCGGCCAGGCCGACGTCCGGCAGCCGCAGCACCTGGTCTGCGCGGCGGTCCCGGCGGCCGGCCTCGGCCACCTGGCGGGCCTCGACCAGGGTCCGCCGGGCCTCCCGGACGCCGTCCACCCCGCTGCCGGCGGCGACCACCACCGGCACCGGCTCGGACCGGCGCAACCGGTGCAGCGCGGCCAGCAGACCGTTCAGCGCCGGGTCCGCCGCCGTGGCGTCGCGGACCGCCAGCAGTACGCCGACCGCGTGCTCGTCCAACGGGCTGGCCAGGCCGGTCAGCCCGGTTTCCCGCAACGCCAGGCCGACCGTCTCGGCGAGGTCGCGCAGCCGGGCCTGGACCGTCTCGGCGCTGACGGCCGACGGCACCGCCACAGCCGGCCCGACCCCGCCGACCTCGGTGGCCGCTCCGGGCTCGGCATCGGAGCCGGCGTCCCGGAACCGGACCGCAACGCCGACCAGATGCCGCCGGTCCAGGCCGACGCCGAGCGCCCGGGCCCGCATCGCCACCTCGTCGACCGGCTGCGACCCGTCCAGCAGCGCGGTCAGCAGCGTCCGGTGGATCTGGCGCTCCAGCCCTTCGGCGTCGCGGCGGATCAGCCGGCCCAACGCCAGAGTCGACGCGGCCCGTTCGAGCAGGATCGACCACCGCAGCGGCGGACCACCCGACCCTCCCGACCCTCCCGACCCTCCCGACCCTCCCGACCCTCCCGACCCTCCCGACCCACCGGACCCGCTGGACCCGCCGAAGACACCCAGGACACCCGAGCCGCTGGGACCGGCAGCCGGGCAGCGCAGCAGCAGCCGGCCCCAGTCCTGGCCTCGGGCGCCGACCATGGTCACCAGCCAGCCGGTGTCCGCGTGATACGCGGTACGCCCGGTCGGCTGGATCCGGCGCGAATGCTGCTCCCAGCCGTCCAGCAGCAGCCGGGGGTTCTCCCCGGCGGCGTGGTACGCCAGCACCCGGCGAGACAGGTTCTCCAGCACCACCGGCGCGCCGGCCAGCTCGGCCGCCTGGCGTACCACCTCGGTGGCCTCCGCACCCTCCACGGACAGCTCGGTGAACCGCTGATGGATTTCCTCGGTCGCCCGCAGCTCGGCCAGCTGGGCGTCCACGATCAGGGCATGCACCGCCTCGGTGATCAGAACGAACCGGGTCTCCCGGCGCAGCTCCACCAGCGGCAGCCCGCGCCGGTGCGCCGCCGCGACCATCACCTTCGGCACCCCGCCGTGATAGCGGCGGCCGAGCTCCACCACCAGACCGGATACGCCGACCTCGGCCAGGTCGGCGATGAAGGCCCGCACTCCGGCGTCGTCGGCGGGCAGCCCGATCCCGGTGGTCAGCACCAGCTCACCGCCGCGCAGCAGACTGGCGATGTCCGGCACCTCGGTGACATGCACCCAGCGGACCGGCCGATCCAGGCTCTCCTCGGCGGCGACCACCCGGGGTCCGCCGTTCCGCACCGGGTCGAGCGCCAGCACCTCACGGACGGTCGGGAACACCCGCAGAACGCTACCCGGGCGACCGGCACAATGCCCGGTGTGCCAACAACGGAGATCATGGACCCGGACGACGAGCGGATCGCCGACTACCGGGCGCTGACCGACGTCGAGCTGCGGACCCGGTGGGAGCCGCCGAACGGCCTGTTCATCGCCGAGGGCGAGTTGGTCATCGGGCGGGCCCTGCGGGCCGGCTACCGGCTACGGTCGGTGCTGGTCGACGCCAAGCGGGTCGACCAGCTCGCCGACCTGCCGGCGGAGGCGACGGTCTACGCGGCGACCCCGGCGGTGCTGGAGTCGATCACCGGATTCCACGTGCACCGGGGAGTGCTCGCCTCGTTCCACCGCCGGGCCCTGCCGACCCTGGACGAGGTGCTCGACCGGGCCCACCGGCTGGTCGTCTGCGAAGGGATCAACACGCACACCAACCTGGGTGCGCTGTTCCGCAGCGCGGCGGCGCTCGGCATGGACGCCGTGGTTCTCTCCCCCACCTGCGCGGATCCGCTGTACCGGCGGTCGGTGCGGGTCAGCATGGGCGAGGTGTTCGCGGTGCCGTACGCCCGGGCGGCGGCCTGGCCTGCGGCGCTGGCCACCGTCCGTACCGCCGGGTTCCGGCTGCTCGCGATGACCCCGGCACCGGACGCGGTGCCGGTCCAGCGGCTGGACGCCGCGGCCCGGGCCCGGCCGGCGCTGCTGCTCGGCGCGGAAGGGCCGGGGCTGAGCACCGCGGCGGTCCAGGCCGCCGACGTACGGGTAGCGGTGCCGATGCGGCGCGGCGTCGACTCGCTCAACGTGGCGACGGCGGCGGCGGTCGCCTTCTGGGAGCTGTGCCGCGACGACCCGGCCTAACGGGAGCTGGCCGGGGCGGTCGCCGGCACCTGCACACTGGGCACCATCCGGCCGGCGGACCAGGCCAGGCCGATCCCGGCGGTCAGGGTGAGGACCGCACCGACGGTCTGCAGCGGCCCGGAGAGCAGCCCGACGAACCCGAGCAGCGGGGACGCGACGATCAGCAGCCAGCCGTCGAGCCGGTTGAACAGCTCCGAACGCAGCACCGCGGCACCGGCCAGCAGCCAGCCGAAGCTGTACAGTGCGGCGCCGACCAGAGCGATCGACCGGGCCGACGTACCGTAGACGGTCGTGCCGTCGGGCAGCCCGACGAACGGCACCGTCGACGCTGTACCGGCCAGACCGACCAGCAGCGCCGAAACGGCGGTGCCCCGGCTGCGGGCGGCGGCGTGGATCCCGGCGATCGCCACCAGCGTGACCAGCCCCAGCCAGCTGGCGATCACCCAGGAGGCCAGGTACGCCGGCCGGCCGTCAACCAGGTCGGGTGCCGGGCCGCCGCCGCGCAGTCCGCTCAGGCTGCCGATCCCGAACGCGATCGCGTAGAGCGGCAACGCCCAGATGGCGAACCGGCTGAACCGACGGATCGACCACGCCCAGGCCGCGTTGGTGGCCGGGCCGGCCGGGGTGTTCTCCGGTGCGGCGGCGGCCACCACGGCGACCCCGGCGTCGCTGCGGGAGACCACCCGCACCGGGCCGGACCGGCCGGCGTTGGACGCGGTGGTCCGGGGTCGGGTGTTCCTGACGGCACGCGTCACGGTGTCGCCTCCCCGCGCTGCGGGGCCCGCGGCGGGCCCTGTCGGCTGTGCTCACTGACCGACCGATCGTGACAGCCGACGACAGCGGTACGCGCGGGTTCCTCGGATTTCCACCGGTCGGGTCGGCTGACCCGGCCTCGATCGGCTCGGGCCGGGTCCCGGCCTTGGGTCAGCCGCGTTCGGCCTGCGGGCGCCGCTGCTCGGAGTTCAGCTCGCCGAGCAGCTCGGACGCAGGCACCGGCTCGGGCGCGGGCAGCCCGGGCGGCCGGGCCTTGGCGCCGCCGGCCGCCGTACCACCGCTGGTGACCTGCTCGGCTGCCCGCACCTCGTCGTTGACCCGCTGCGCCTCGGCGGCGGCGGCCTCGGCGGCCTCGGCCGCCTCCCGCTCCACGGCGCTGGAGTCGACCTGCTGCGACGGCGCGTCACCGACCATCTGGCTGAGCCCGCCGAGCGCCCCGCCGAGACCTTCAAGGGCCTTGGTCAGCTCGGCCGGGACGATCCACATCTTGTTGGACTGGCCGTTGGCGATTTGCGGCAGCGCCTGCAGGTACTGGTAGGCGAGCACCTTCTGGCTCGGGTTCGCCTGGTGAATGGCGTCGAAGACGGTCCGGATCGCCTTGGCCTGGCCTTCGGCCTGCAGGATCCGGGCCTGCCGGTCACCGTCGGCGCGCAGCACCGCGGCCTGCTTCTCGCCCTCGGCGCCGAGGATCTGTGACTGCTTGTGCCCCTCGGCGGTGAGGATCGCGGCGCGGCGGTCCCGCTCGGCGCGCATCTGCTTCTCCATCGAGTCGCGGATGCTCGGCGGCGGCTCGATCGCCTTGATCTCCACCCGGGTCACCTTGATGCCCCATCGGCCGGTGGTCTCGTCCAGCACGCCGGACAGGTGCTGGTTGATCTCCTCGCGGCTGGTCAGCGCGCGCTCCAGGTCGAGCGAGCCGATGACGTTACGCAGCGTGGTGACGGTGAGCTGCTCGATCGCCTGCAGGAAGTTGGCGATCTCGTAGGTGGCGGCCCGAGGGTCGACGACCTTGAAGTAGAGGACCGTGTCGATCGACACCACCAGGTTGTCCGAGGTGATCACCGGTTGGGGCGGGAAGCTGACCACCTGTTCCCGCATGTCGACCTTGGCCCGTACGGTGTCGATGAACGGGACGAGCAGGTTGAGACCGGGCGTCAGGGTGCGCTGGTACCGGCCGAGCCGTTCGACCAGGTCCATCCGCTGCTGCGGCACGATTCGCACCGCCCGGACCAGGGTCAGCACCGTGATCAGGGCGACCGCCCCGACCAGCACCGCGATCACTAAGTCCATCGTCGTTCACCTTCTCGGCTCGAGATACTGATGCCGGCTCGGGGTGTTCATGCCGGTCCGCCGCCGGTGACGTCGTCCCGCCAGACCAGCGCGGTGACGCCTTTGACCTGGATCACCTGTACCCGTTCGCCGGGGGCGAAGACCTGGGTGCCGTCGTACGAGCGGGCGCTCCACAATTCGCCGTCGATCTTGACCTGGCCGCCGTCCGCGTCCACCCGCTCCAGCACCAGTGCCGACGCACCCTCGATCGCCTGTACGCCGAACGGCTCTTCGCCCGCGCCGAGCGCGGACTGCCGGTGCCGCTGGATGACCGGCCGGACGGCGACCACGGTCAGCGCTGAGACGGCGGCGAAGACCAGGGCCTGGGCAGCCACCGGGGCGCCGAGAGCGGCGGCGACCGCCGCGGCGAACGCGCCGGCGGCGAACATGACGAGGAACAGCGTCGCGGTGAATAATTCCGCGACCGCGAGCACGACGCCCAATACGATCCACAGGACGGGTTCCACACACCGATCGTGACATGTACGCGCACCACCGGCGACCTTTAAACCGACAAATCGGGCAGCTATCGGTGAGCCGAACCGATCCGGCCACCCTAAGTCACAATCCCTTCTACCTGAGTAACGATCAAGGAGCAGGTACGCGTGTCCGCACCCCTGTCCCCCGACACCATCAGCATGATCGACACTGCGGTCGCCGAGACCCAGTCGTACGGTCGGGCACCCTCCGTCGTCCTCGGCGTACTCCGGGACCGTCGACTGGTGCACGTCGCGTCCGCCGGTGACCATCCGCTACCCCACCCCGACCTGCAGTACCGGATCGGCTCGATCACCAAGACCTTCACCGCCACCCTGGTGCTGCGGCTGCGCGACGCCGGCCGGCTTGACCTCGACGACCGGCTCCGCGACCACCTGCCCGACGTCCCGTTCGAGCGGATCACCCTGCGTCAGCTCCTCGGCCACGCCGCCGGCCTGCAACGCGAACCGGACAGCGACGGCTGGTGGGAACGCCACACCGGCACCGACATCGCCACCCTGCTGGCCGGGCTCGGGCCGGACAAGGTGGCCTTCCCGCCGCACCGCACGTACCACTACTCGAACCTGGCGTACGGGCTGCTCGGCGCCGCCCTGCACCGGATCACCGGCACGCCGTGGGCCGAACTGGTCGCCACCGACCTACTCGGCCCGCTCGGCATGACCCGCACCACCTACCACCCCACCGACCCGTACGCCGCCGGCTACGTGGTGCACCCGTGGCACGGCACGCTGCGCGAGGAGCCGCGTACCGACACCGGCGCGATGGCCCCCGCCGGCCAGCTCTGGTCCACCGTCACCGACCTGAGCCGGTGGGCGGCGTTCCTCGCCGACCCGGACCCGGCGGTGCTGGACCCCGACACGATGGCGGAGATGTGCCTGCCGGTGGCGATCAACGACCCGCACCGGTGGACCGGCGGCCACGGGCTCGGCCCCGAGCTGTACCGGGTCGGCGAACGGGTCTTCGCCGGCCACGGCGGCTCGATGCCCGGCTACGTCGCGCTGCTCGCCGTGCACCGCGACACCGGCAGCGCGGTCGTCGCCTTCGCCAACTCGTACGGCTTCGCCCGGGGCACCATCCGCGAGCTGGGGCTACGGGTGCTGGCCGGGGTGCTCGACCGGGAACCGGCCGCGCCACGACCGTGGCGGCCGGGCACCCTGCCGCCGCCGGAGATCGACGCCATCTGCGGCCGGTGGTGGTGGATGGGACGGGAGACGGAGGTCTCCTGGGACGCCGACGCCGCCGAGCTGGTCCTCACCCTGCTCGGGCCGGTGCGGCCGGTGACGTCGCGGTTCGCCGCAGCGGACGCGGACCGCTGGCAGGGCCGCAGCGGCGCCCAGCAGGGCGAGCTGCTCACCGTACGGCGTGGACCGACCGGCATCCCGACGGCGCTGGACCTGGCCACCTTCGTCCTCACCCGCGACCCGGACGACCTCGGCTGACCGGCCGCCGGCGCACCACTGCGGGGGGCACGGTCCGCTCACTGTCACCGCACGGCGGCTCACTGCGGCGGTACGGTAACGAAGTCGATCAGCCGCTCCATCGCATTGATCAGCGGCGTCTCCACGTCCTGGTAGCTGTGCACACTGGACAAGATGCGGCGCCACAGCTGTGCCGGATCGGAAACGCCAACCGCCGCGCAGACGCCTTCCTTCCACGGCTGTCCGGGCGGGATCCGGGGCCACTGCCGCAACCCGATCCGGTCCGGTCTGACCGCCTGCCACACGTCCACGTACGGATGCCCGGTGACCAGTACGTACGGCGAGGTGACCGTGGCGACGACCCGGCTCTCCTTGGACCCGGGGACCAGGTGGTCGACCAGCACGCCGAGCCGGCGCTGCGGGCCGGGCGCGAACCCGGCCACTGCTGCGGCCAGGCCGTCGATGCCGTCCAACGGTTCGACGACGACACCCTCGACCCGCAGGTCGTCACCCCAGATCCGCTCAATGAGCGCGGCGTCATGCACCCCCTCCACCCAGATCCGGCTGGCCTGGGCGACCCGGGCCGGCCGGTGGCCGACCGCGACCGACCCGGAGGCGGTGCGCTGCCGCTGCCGGGGCGCCGTGGGTGCCCGGGACGGCCGGCGCAGCGTCACCGGCTGGCCGTCGAGCAGGAAACCGGCCGGGACCAGCGGGAAGTGTCGTCGGCGGCCGTGCCGGTCCTCCAGCGTCACGGCGCCGGACTCGAAGCCGACGACCGCGCCGCAGAAACCTGAGTCGGTGTCCTCCACCACGAGATCCGGCTCGGCGTCGACCTCCGGCACCACCCGCCGGCGGCGCCAGTTGCCCGCCAACACGTCGTCGCCGTACCGCCGGTCACCGCCCACGTCCGGCAGGCTAACCGCATCGGCCGGCGGTGGCCCGCCGACGCGCCGACCGGACACCCCCGACGGTGACCTGCCGCCCGGCGTCGAGACAACCGGCGGCGCGGCACGTACCCTAGCGTGCATGTCCCCCGCAGCAGGCGCGGCGACCCTCGCGACGCGCCGCTCCAGCCGGTTCGTGGCCTGGGTGCGCGCGTGGCGCGCCGGCCTGGTGCCGTACGACGAGATAGCCGACGAGATAGCCGGCGACGAGGAGCATCTGGTCGCCGACGCACCCGGTGCCTGGACCGACCTGCCGTTGCGCGACGCACTGTCCTGCTTCGCGAAGCTGCCGCCGGACGAGATCCGGCTGGCGTTGCCGGCGCCCGGCGACCCCCGTGGCCTGCCCGGTCCGGGCGAGTTCACCGGCGCCGCGCTGCTCGCCGGCGAAGCGGTGGTGGCGCGCGGGCTGGGCGTCATCCCCGAAGTACGCTCGCACACGTCCGGGTCCGGGGTCACCTTCGAGACGGTGCTGTGGCGGATCTACCCGCTGCCGCAGGAGCTGCCCGCCGCCGGGCACGCCGGGCCGAGCGCCGCCGAGGCCGAGGCCGAGTTGTCCACCGCGCTGGCCGAGACGACCACGGCGCTGACCCGACTGGACGTCGCCCACTGGCGGCCGGAGCTGGCCGGGGCGCTGGCCGCGCTGCGCCGCCCGGACGGTGGGATGGACCTGCCACCCGGATTCGATCCGCGGGCCCGCCGGTTGTTCGCCCGGGCCAGCGTGCTGGACCAGGTCCTGGCGCTCGCCGAGCACGTCGCCCCCGGTGGCGCCGTCAACGGCTACGAGGCCCAGCAGCGCGACGCCGCGCTACGGCCGCTGACCACCGCCTGCCGCCGGGCGCTGGTCGCCGCCTGCAACGCCCCGCTGCGGCCCTGACTGCCGATCGCGGCCGGACGCCCCGACCAGATCTCGTCTCGGTCAGATCTCGTCGATCAGATCGGCCACCGATGCGACGATTCGCGACGGCCGGTACGGGTATCGGTCGATGTCGGTACGGCTGCTGATCCCGGTGAGCACCAGGATCGTCTGCAGCCCCGCCTCCAGCCCGCAGAGCACGTCGGTGTCCATCCGGTCACCGATCATCGCGGTACTCTCCGAGTGTGCATCGATCGTGTTCAACGCCGACCGCATCATCATCGGGTTCGGCTTGCCGACGAAATACGGCTCCACCCCAGTCGCCTTCGAGATCATCGCCGCGACCGAGCCGGCCGCCGGTAGCGCGCCCTCGGTCGACGGCCCGGTCGGGTCCGGGTTGGTGCAGATGAACCGGGCACCGCCGTTGATCAGCCGGACCGCCTTGGTGATCGCCTCGAAGCTGTAGGTGCGGGTCTCCCCCAGCACCACGTAGTCCGGCGCGTAGTCGGACAGGATGTAGCCGACCGCGTGCATCGCCGTGGTCAGCCCGGCCTCACCAATGACGTACGCGGTGCCACCCGGCCGCTGGTCGGCGAGAAACTGCGCGGTGGCCAGCGCCGCTGTCCAGATCGCCTGCTCCGGCACGTCGAAACCCATCCGGGTGAGCCGGGCCTGCAGATCGCGGGGGGTGTAGATGGAGTTGTTGGTCAGCACCAGGAACGGTTTACCGGAAGCGCGCAACCGGTTGATGAACTCCGGCGCACCGGGGACCGGTTGGCCCTCGTGCACCAGCACACCGTCCATGTCGGTCAGCCAACTCTGGACGGGTTTACGGTCGGTCACGAGGATCTCCGGGGGGTGGAAGAGGCAATGCAGCAGTTCACCGGGCAGGTGTCCCAGACCGGCAGCGTACCGAGCCGTACCCGGGCGAGGGAGCCGTCCGGGCGCAGCCGTTCCGACACCAGGTCCCGGACCATCGACACGAAGGCCGGGTGGGTGCCGGGGCTGGCTGCCCGGGTGTACGCCAGACCGAGCTCCTTGGCGGTCGCCGCCGCCTCGGTGTCCAGGTCCCAGACCACCTCCAGGTGGTCGGAGACGAAACCGATCGGGCTGACCACCACCGCGTCGACCCCCTGACCGGCGAGTTCGCGCAGGTGGTCGTTGACGTCCGGCTCCAGCCAGGGCACCTGCGGCGGCCCGGACCGGCTCTGCCAGACCAGGTCGTACGGCAGGTCCGGGGCGGCGTCGGCGGCGACCAGCCGGGCGGTCTCGGCCAGCTGGGCCTGGTAGCGCCCGCCCTCCGGGCCGGCGGCGGCCGCCGCGCTGGTCGGGACCGAATGGGCGGTGAACACCAGCCGGGTACGCTGACGCAGCGCCGGGTCGATGGTGTCCAGCGCGGCCCGGACCGCTTCGACGTGCGGGACGACGAACCCGGGATGGTCGTGGAACTGCCGCAGCTTGTCGATCACCGGGGCGTCCGGGCCGACCGCGGCCCGCGCCGCCGCGATGTCCTCCTGGTACTGCCGGCACGACGAGTAGCCGCCGTAGGCGCTGGTGGCGAAGGCGAGGGCGCGGCGGACCCCGTCGTCGCGCATCCGGGCCACCGTGTCGGCCAGCATCGGATGCCAGTTACGGTTGCCCCAGTACACCGGCAGGTCAAGCCCGTGGGCGGCGAAGTCGGTGCGAATCGCGGCAAGCAACTCCCGGCACTGCTGGTTGATCGGCGACACGCCGCCGAAGTGCTGGTAATGCTCGGCGACCTCGGCCAGCCGCTCCGGCGGCACGTTGCGGCCCCGGGTCACGTTGCGCAGGAAGGGCAGCACGTCCTGCGGACCTTCCGGGCCGCCGAACGACAGCAGAACCAGTGCGTCGTACGCCATGGGCCCTATTGTTCCTGGTCGGGCCGGACCCCACGGCGGCGCACCCCGAAGATCAGGCGCCGATGGCGTGGAACCCGCCGTCGACGTGCACGATCTCACCGGTGGTCGCCGGGAACCAGTCCGACAGCAGCGCCAGGCAGGCCCGGGCGGCCGGCTCCTGATCGGTCAACTGCCAGCCCAGCGGCGCCCGCTCGGTCCAGGCCTGCTCGAAGGCCTCGAAGCCGGGGATCGACTTGGCCGCCATGGTGCGCAGCGGGCCGGCGGAGACCAGGTTGCTGCGGATACCCTTCGGTCCCAGGTGCAGCGCCAGGTAGCGGGACGCGGACTCCAGACCGGCCTTGGCCACCCCCATCCAGTCGTAGACCGGCCAGGCCAGGGTGGCGTCGAAGGTCAGCCCGACGACCGCACCGCCGGTACGCATCAACGGCAGCGCCGCCATCGCGAGCGACTTGTACGAGAAGGTGGAGATGTGCAGCGCGGTGGCCACATCGTCCCAGGGAGCGTCGAGGAACCCGCCACCGAGGCAGCTCTGCGGGGCGAACCCGATCGAGTGCACCACCCCGTCGAGGCCGTCGACGTGACCGCCGACCTTGTCGGCCAGCCCGGCCAGGTGCTCCGGGTTGGTCACGTCGAGCTCGATCACCGGCGCTTCGGCCGGCAGCCGCTTGGCGATCCGCTCCACCAGCGACATTCGGCCGAACCCGGTGAGCACCACGGTGGCGCCGTTCTCCTGGGCGAGCTTCGCCACCGAGAAGGCGATCGACTGGTCGGTGATGACGCCGGTGACGAGCAGCCGCTTACCGGCCAGCAGTGCGGACACAGGTTTCTCCGTTCGGTGTTTCGTAGCCAGGTCGGGTCGGTGCGGGGTGTCGCAGGTCTTCGGCGTCGACGGTCAGTGCCCCATGCCGAGGCCGCCGTCGACGGGAATGACCGCCCCGCAGATATAACCGGTGGAGTCGCCGGCGAGCCACGTCACCGCGGCGGCCACCTCGTCGGCGGTGGCGAACCGGCCGGCCGGAATGGCCTTGCGGTACTCGGCCTTGCGCTCCTCGGGCAGCGCCGCCGTCATGTCGGTCTCCACGTAGCCGGGGGCGACGACGTTGGCGGTGATGTTGCGTCCGCCGAGTTCGCGGGTGATCGACCGGGCCATGCCGACCAGGCCGGCCTTGCTCGCCGCGTAGTTGACCTGACCGGGCGAGCCGAGCAGGCCGACCACCGACGAGATGAAGATCAGCCGGCCCCAGCGGGCCCGTAGCATCTTCGTCGAAGCGCGCTTGGCGCAGCGGTAGGCGCCGGTCAGGTTGGTGTCCAGTACCGAGGTGAACTGCTCCTCGGACATTCGCAGCAGCAGCGTGTCGTCGGTGACGCCGGCGTTGGCGACCAGCACCTCGACCGGCCCGAGCTCGGCTTCGACCGCGCCGAAGGCCTGGTCGACCGAGTCGGCGTCGGTGACGTCACACCGTACGCCGAGCAGGCCGTCCTGCTCGGCGAAGCTGGACCGGTAGGTGACCGCGACCCGGTCGCCCTGCTTCGCGAACGCCTGCGCGATCGCCAGACCGATACCCCGGTTACCCCCGGTGACCAGTACGGTGCGGGCCACGTTTCCCCCTCGTCTCGGATGATCCGGCTTGGAGACTAGGTGCTACCCCCGGGTAAGCAGTAACCCGGGGGTACTAGCCCCACGGTGTCATGACATCGGCACGATCCGGTCGTAGCCTCGCACGGGTGAGCGGCTCGGTGGTCCCCCAGACAGTTCGAGCCCTGCGACGACTGGTCGTCGGACCGGACTATCCGCCAGCGCCGGCCGCCCGGCCCCACGGCTGGTGGCATGCCGTCGGACGATGGCTGGCGTTCGGGCTGTTCCTCTACATCAGCGCGGCCGCCGCACTCGAGCTGCAGGACGCCAACCACCTGCTCGTGCCGCTCGGACCGATCCTCGGCTTCGCCACGGTCGCACCGGCGGCGCTCGCCTTCCACCGACCGTTGTGGGCCTGGCGGTCGTCGTTCGTGCTGCTGTTCGTCAGCGGTACGTGGTACCCGCACCCGGAGCCGTGGAGTCTGCTGCAGGTTCTGGCGCTGCTTTTCGTGTTCGCGATACTCGCTGGCCGGGCCGACCTACCGGTCTCGGCGGCGGCGGGGGCCGTCACCGGATTGCCGGTCCTGGCGCTCGCGAGCCAGGACGAGAGCCGCTTGCTACTCATCCTGATCACGGTGGTCGTCGCGGTCGCCGACCAGGTGCGCCGGCGGCGCGCCAGCCAACGCGCGCTAACCAACCAGACCGTCGTCACCCAACAGGAGATCGAGCGGCGGGCGGTGCTGGAGGAACGCGCCCGGATTGCCCGGGAGATGCACGACGTGGTGGCCCACCACATGTCGATGATCGCCGTGCAGGCGGAGACCGCGCCGTACCGGCTGACCGGGATGACCGGGCCGAGTTCACCGCGATCGCCGACGCCGCCCGATCCGCGCTCAGCGACATGCGCCGGCTGCTCGCGGTGCTGCGCAGCGATACCGAGCAGGCGGCGCGCAGCCCGCAGCCTGGGCTTGCCGACATCGCCGGGTTGGTGGCCGCCACCCGGCGGGCCGCGCTGGACGTCGAGCTGGGGTGGGACCCCCGGCTCATGCCGGACGCGGTCGCCGAGCCGGTCGGGCTGGCGGCGTACCGGATCGTGCAGGAGGCGTTGGCCAACTCCGGCCGGCACGCGCCAGGGGCGAGGGTACGGGTGGAACTACGGATGACCCCCGCCCGGCTGGTGGTGCGGGTCGGCAACGGGCCCGCCCAGCTGGCCACGGGTGCGCAACGCTCCGCTGGCGGCCACGGCGTCATCGGCATGCGGGAACGGACCGAGTTGCTGGGCGGCAGCTTCGCGGCCGGCCCGGACGACCGATCCGGGTTCGTGGTCACCGCCTGGTTGCCGTACCGCCCGAACAACACCGCCGCCGCCGCAAACCCCCACGCCGTCGCTGACCGGGACCAGCCGGCCGGGTAGCGTGCGGACGACGATCTGAGGACGACATTGATCAAAGTATTGATTGCCGACGACCAGGCGATGGTCCGACAGGGCTTCGGCGCCATGCTCGGTGCCCAACCGGACCTGCTGGTCGTCGGTGACGCCGCCAACGGCGCGGACGCGGTCAGCGCCGCCCGCCGACTCGACCCCGACGTGGTGTTGATGGACATCCGGATGCCGGTGCTCGACGGAATCGCCGCCACCCGGCAACTGCTCGCCGGACGATCCCGCGACGAACCGCCCCGGGTGCTCATCCTCACCACGTTCGACCTCGACGACTACGTCTACGAGGCGCTGCGGGCCGGGGCCGGCGGGTTCCTACTCAAGGACGCGCCGGCCGCCGACCTGGTCAACGCGGTCCGCGTGGTGGCTGCCGGGGAGGGTCTGCTCTCACCGTCGGTGACCCGGCGGCTGATCGCCGAATTCGCCACCCGGCCCGGGCAGGAACGTCCCCGCCCGGTGTCGCTGACCACGTTGACCGTACGGGAGACCGAGGTGCTGCGGCTGATCGCCCGCGGCCGGTCCAACGGCGAGATCGCCGCCGACCTGATCGTCGCCGAGCAGACGGTCAAGACCCACGTCGGGCGGATTCTCAGCAAACTGGGTCTGCGTGACCGGGCGCAGGCGGTCGTCGTCGCGTACGAGTCGGGGCTGGTCGCCGCCGGCGAATAGCTCCGCGGTACTACGTGGCTTCTGGCTCCACGGCACGACGCGCGCCCATACACCGACACCGCAGGCTGTCGGCATGCGTATCCGCCTGATCGCTCTCGCCACGTTGTGTGGCGCCGCACTGGCCACCGTGCCGGCCGACCACGGCGACCTGCTGCCGGTCACCGCCGGACGGCAGTTCCTGGCCTTCGACACCACCGGGGACGGCACCGCCGTCGAGGTGGTCGGCCACCTGCCGACCGCCCGCCGGATCACGGTGCTGGTACCGGGAACGGACCACACCCTGGCCACCTTCGACCGCGGGCTCGGTGGATTCACCCACCGCGCACCGGCGGTGCAGGCCCGGGTGCTGTACGGGGCGGCGCACCGCCGTGAGCCGCGTACCGCGGTCATCGCCTGGCTCGGCTACGACGCGCCGGAAGGATTCGGGCCGTCGGCGCTGCGGTCGGACCGGGCCCGCGCTGGTGCTGTCGAGCTGGTCCGGTTCCTCGCCGAAGTGTGCCGACAGCAGCCGGACGCCACCGTCGTAGTCGTCGGGCACAGCTACGGCGCACTCGTCACCGGACGGGCGGCGGCGGACCTGGCCGACTGCGTCACCGATCTGGTCGCGCTCGGCGCTCCGGGCATGGGCGCGTCACACGTCGACGAGCTCGCCACCGGCGCCCGGGTGTGGAGCGCCACCGCCGACGGTGACTGGATCAGTTGGGTGCCGCAGGTACGGCTGGCCGGATTCGGCCACGGAACGTCCCCGGCGGACCCGTCCTTCGGTGCCCGGCCGCTGCCGGCCGAGAGGGTCGACGGCCACGATGGCTATCTACGGCCCGGCAGCGACACGCTCAATGCCCTCGCAGACCTGGTCACCGCCGACCCGGACCGGTCCGGCACGCAGGCCATATCGGTGGCCCGGTGAACGGGGCGCAGACGGTGGTGGCGACCAGGACACAGCGTGACCCGGTCATCGATCTGATCCGGGCGTTCGCCATCGTCGGAGTCGTCGGCGGACACTGGTGGGTAACCGCGCTACTGCTGGACGACGACGGCGTACTGGTCGCGGCCAGCCCGCTGGTCGACCTGGCCTGGCTGAGTCCGCTGACCTGGCTGGCGCAGACTCTCGGCCTGCTGTTCTTCGCGGCCGGGTTCGCCGCCGCGCGGACCACCCAGCGAACCGGCTCCGGCGGGACCGGCGGCTTCTGGCGTGGCTGGCCCCGGGCGCTCGGCGGCCCGCTGTCGGGGCTGGCCGGCTGCCTGGCGCTGGCGCTGCTCGTCGGCTATCTCGTCGGCGCGCCCACCGGCACCCTGCTGACCGTCGCGAAGCTCACGATCAGTCCCTTGTGGTTCCTGGTCGTGCTGCTGATCCTGCGGGCGGTCGGCGGGCCACTGCGCCGCGCCATCCGGCAGAGCCCGGAGCAGGCGTTCGTGATCGTCACGCCGGTGATCATGGCGGCGGTCACCACGGTCACCGCCACCGACGCCGGGCACCTGCCGTCGGCGCTCGCCGTACTCGCTGCCTGGTTGTTGCCCTTCCTCGCCGGCATGGTGATGGCCGAGTACGGTCCTCCGCCGGCCCGGTGGGCGTTGGGGATGACCGTCGGCGGCGTGGCGCTGCTGCTCGCCCTGACCGTCGTCGGCGGGTACCCGGCCAGTGCGGTGGGCGTACCGGGGCAGATCACGTCGAACCTGGACCCACCGTCGCTGGCGACCCTGGCGTCGGTGGCGGCGCAGATCGGTGCCGCCGCGCTGATTATCAGGTGGCTGCGTGGTCGGATCGACACCACCGCCCGATGGTGGGCACCGATCGCCGGGATCAACCGGCACGCGCTGGGCATCTACCTGTGGCACCAGCCGGTGCTGGTCGGGTTGACGTTCATCGCGCTGTGGATCGCCGGCGGCACCGCCGTCGCCGGGGTGCACACCCGGCCCGACGATGCCGGATGGCTGGCCGACCGGGCCGTCTACCTGCCGCTTCTCGCCATCGGTCTCGCAGCGATGCTGCGGATTGTGCCGACCCGGCCGCCCGGGTGTACGCTCTGGCCCGGTTCAACGGCCGGACGACCTACGGAGGTGATCGCTGTGCGAGATAGCGATCCTCCCAGTCGCCGCCGGGCCGCCGGCCCACCACACTGATCCGGTGTGGCTCCGGTGCGCCCGCGCGACTCACCCGTGTCGCCCGTCAGCCCGCCTGCCGGTCGCCCCGCCAGGGGTGCCCACCCGTCGCCGGAGCCAGTCCCATGAACCGTTACGTCGCGCCGCTAGGATTCACCCTCGCCGCAGTCTGGATCGCCGTCATCTTCGTACTGGCCAGCGGCGCCCGGTGAGACGCGGTGCCGCTGATCGTTCGGTCACGGCAAGCGTGAGGTCCACAGCAGACTCAGCACGGCGGCACCCAGCGCCAGCAGCAACGCCAGGGCTGCGTACCACTGGGTTATCTCCCGCGGCACGGTCCGCTGACCGATCGACGATCCCATGTCCTCGTACACCTGGTTGAGCTCGCCCACCGACGCCGCCTCGTAGAAGTAGCCGTTGGTCGCCTCGGCCAGCTCGGCCAGCGCGAACCGGTCCACCGGCACCCGCTGCACCTGGTTGCCGATCTGCACCTGGCCGTCGTCGGTGCCGAACGCGATCGTCGACACCGGTACGTTGGCCGCCGACGCCGACGCAGCGGCCTCCTCGACCGACCGGCCCGAGGTGCGGTAGCCGTCCGACAGCAGCACGATCCGGGCCGGCGGCGGACCCTGCGCGCCGTCGGTCGGCACCAGCCGGATCGCCTCCAACGAGGTGAACACCGCCTCGCCGGTGGCGGTGGCCTCGGCCAGCACCAGACCGTCGATCGCCTGGGACACCGCAGCCCGGTCCTTGGTCGGCGAGACCAGCACGTTCGCCGACTTGGCAAACGCGACCAGCCCGATGTTGTAGCCCTCCGGCAGCTCAGCGACGAACTCCTTCGCCGCCTGCTGGGCCGCCTCGATCCGGCTGGGAGTCACATCGTCGGCCTCCATCGACAGCGACACGTCGATGGCGAGCATGACGGTGGCCCGCTCCAGCGACTCCTCGGTGTCGATCGACGGCCGGGCCAGCGCCGACGCCAGCACCAGCAGGCTGAGCAGGAACGCCCCGGCGGCCAGGTGACGGCGCCAGCCCAGACCACGCGGAGCCAGCGTACGCAGCAGGTCCACGTTGGTGAACCGGACCGCGTACGCCTTGCGGCGGAACTGACGCCACACGTACATCCCGGCGATCGCCAGAACCGGCAGCAGGGCGAGCAGCCACCAGGGCTGCAGGAAACGGATCATCGAGCTTCGCTTTCCGGGCGCGGGGTGGGGGCCGGGCGGGCGATGCCACGGGTACGGGCGTGCCGCTGCCCGGCGACGAACCGGACGATGTCCAGCAGCCAGTCCGAGTCGGTCCGCAGCCGCAGGTGGGCCGCGCCGGCACCGCGCAGAGTCTGCGCGATCGCCGCCCGCTGGGCCCCGGCCGCCTCGGCGTACCGCCGGCGCAGCCGGGGATCTGCGGTCTGCACCTCGTGCAGCGTGCCGGTCTCCGGGTCGGCCAGGGTCAGCACGCCGGCGTCGGGCAGCTCCAGCTCACGCGGATCGACCACCTCGACGGCGAGGACGTCGTGCCGGACGGCGAGTTTGCGGACCGGCCGGCCCCACTGCTGCGGCGGGGCCAGGAAATCGGAGATCACCACGGCGACACCGCGGCGACGCGGCGGCCGGTTCAGCATGTCGATCAGGGCACCGAGGTCGCTGCGGCCGGGTCGGGACTGGGTGCCGGCGATCGCCCGCAGCAGCCCGTGCGCCTCCTTGCGGCCGGTCCGCGCCGGCAGCCGGGTGAGGACGCCGCCGAGCGCCGGATCACCGGTGCCGATCACCGCGCCGACCCGGTTGCCGCCCCGCGCGGTCAGGTGCACCATCGCCGCCGCCGCCGAGACGGCCAGGTCCCGTTTGAGGCACCGGGCGGTGCCGAAGTCCAGGCTGGCCGACAGGTCCACCGCCACCCAGGCTTCCAGCTCCCGGTCGGCGACGGTACGCCGAACGTGCGGCACGGTGGTCCGGGCCGTCACCGGCCAGTCCATCCGGCGTACGTCGTCACCGGGCCGGTACTCGGTCGACTCACCGGCCTCGCTGCCCGGACCGGGCAGCAGCCCCACGTAGTCGCCCTGCAGCAGGCCGTCGAGCTTGCGGGTGACGGTCAGGTAGAGCCGGGACAGCACCGCCTCCGCCCGGCCCGAGCTCGGCACCGCAGCGGTCACTGCGACTGCCCGGGCCAGCCGGCGCCACCGGGCGGGCCGGGCACCGCGGCGGCCGGCGCGGCATGTCCCATCGGTCCCACCGGCTGCGGCGTCGCGTTCTGCCGGGGAGCGACCGACGGCAGCGGCACCATCTGCATGATCCGCCCGACGACGTGGTCGGCGGGCACGTCGTCGGCGAGCGCGTCGTAGCTGAGCACCAGCCGGTGACGCAGGATGTCCGGGGCGATGTCCTGCACGTCCTGCGGCAACGCGTAGTCGCGCCCGCGCAGCAGCGCCAATGCCCGGCTGGCCCGTACGATGCCCAGCGAGGCACGCGGGCTGGCTCCGTACTGGATCAGCTGCGCGACGTCCGGCATGCCGTGCTCGGCCGGCGCCCGGGTGGCCAGCACCAGGCGTACGGTGTAGTCGACCAGGGCGTTGTGCACGAACACCTTGTCCGCCTTGCGCTGCAGGTCGACCAGGTCGGTGGGCTTGAAGACGACGCTCGGCTGCGGCGCCTCCACCCCCATCCGGTAGACGATCTCCCGCTCCTCCGCGTCGGTCGGATAGCCCACCACGATCTTCATCAGGAACCGGTCGCGCTGGGCCTCCGGCAGCGGGTAGACGCCCTCCTGCTCAATCGGGTTCTGGGTGGCCATCACCAGAAACGGATCCGGTACCGGGTGCGTCTGCCCGCCCAGCGACACCTGCCGCTCGCTCATCACCTCGAGCAGCGCCGACTGCACCTTTGCCGGCGCGCGGTTGATCTCGTCGGCGAGCAGGAAGTTGACGAACACCGGCCCGAGCTCGATGTCGAACTTCTCGCTGGACTGCCGGTAGATCCGGGTGCCGACCAGGTCGGCGGGGACCAGGTCGGGGGTGAACTGGATCCGGGCGAACGAACCACCGACGACGGTGGCCAGGGTCTCCACGGCGAGCGTCTTCGCCACCCCCGGGACGCCTTCGAGTAGGCAGTGACCTCGGGCGAGCAGCGCGACGAACATTCGCTCAACCATCCGGTCCTGACCGACGATGACCCGTTTGACCTCGAACATCGCCCGCTCGAGCAGGGTCGCGTCGATGGCCGGTGTCGCCTCGGGGGGCGACGGCGGCGCAGCGGTCGGTGTCGACGATTCGGGCGTGGTCGGCTGGGCCACCGGTCCTCCACAGCGTGCTCTGGCGTCGTCAGGGTTCTGGCGTCGTCGGGTCGAAAAGGTCGTGCCGCACTAAGCGTCGCACGCCGGTCCGAACCGGCGGGCAGGGGCTGAGAAA
Source organism: Micromonospora sp. LOL_014 (assembly GCF_048060245.1). Taxonomy (NCBI): domain Bacteria; kingdom Bacillati; phylum Actinomycetota; class Actinomycetes; order Micromonosporales; family Micromonosporaceae; genus Micromonospora; species Micromonospora sp. LOL_014. The sequence continues at coordinate 69,655 of NZ_JBHMIP010000022.1, read as the reverse complement.
GCACCGCCCGGTGGGTAGACACGAGGGGGATCGGCGTGTGTACGATTCAGCCGTCGCCGGGCGGCTTCCCCCGTGGCCGCCCGGCGCTCACTCCTTCAGGTGCGTGCCGCCCCTGTCCTGGTGCCTTCCCGGCCTGCTCCCAGCCTCGTCTGGCGCCTTCCTGCCTAGCGCCGCCTCGCCTGGTACCGACCTAGACTCGTACCGTGGCCGCACCCCCCGATTCCGCCGACACCGCACCGGGCGAGCAGTTGACCTGCTCCGCCAAGGGCTGCCGTGCCCCGGCGATCTGGGCGCTCAACTGGAACAATCCCCGGCTGCACCAGCCCGAACGCCGCAAAACCTGGCTGGCCTGCGCCGACCACCGGGACCGGCTCGGCGACTTCCTGCACGTACGCGGATTTCTCCGCGACGTGGCACCGCTTGGCTGATCGCCTACGCTCGTAAGGGTGACCGAACAGTCCGCCGCACCCGCAGCCCCGATCAGCCCGTTGGAGCCCTGGCCGGAGACGGTGCAGTGGCAGCCTGTCTCCCGTGACCTGGTCTGGGTGGAGCTGATCCGGCTCGCCATCGGGATGAGTTTCCTGCTCGTCGGGCTCGGCATCGGCTGGGCGATCACCGGCTTCTGGTTCGTCGGCGTCGGCTTCGCCGCCGCCGTGCTGCTCACCGTGCTGCGGGTGGTGGCGACGATACGGGCCGTCTACGCCTGGGGGTACGCCGAACGCGACGACGACCTGCTGGTGCGGCACGGGCTGCTGGTCCGCCGGATGTCGATCGTCCCGTACGCCCGGATGCAGTTCGTCGACGTCTCCGCCGGCCCGCTGGAGCGGGCCTTCGACCTGGCGACCGTGCAGTTGCATACGGCCGCGGCAGCCAGCGACGCCCGGGTGCCCGGGCTGCGGCCCGCCGAGGCGTCCCGGCTACGGGACCGGCTCACCGCGCTCGGCGAGATCCGGGCGGAGGGTCTGTGAGCCAGCCGCACGAACCGGTCCTGCCGCCGCACCCGCTGCCCGGCCAGGCCTACCCGCTGCCCGGCCAGCCGTACCCGCCGTACCCGCCGCCCGGCCCGGTCGAGGAGCCCCGCCAGCGGCTGCATCCGCTGAGCCCGATCCTCAAGGGCAGCAGGGCGCTCGTGGTGATCATCGCCGGCCTGTCCTGGCAGACGCTCGGCCGGGTCGGTTTCGGCCGCTTCGCGCTGCTGGTCGTGCTGTGCCTGCTCGGCTACCTGGCGGTGGCGGTGATCAGCTGGTACAACACCGGCTACCACGTGGTCGGCCGTGAGCTGCGAATTCACGAAGGTCTGCTGTGGCGGCGGACCCGTGCCATCCCGCTGGAGCGGCTGCAGGCCGTCGAAGTGGTCCGGCCACTGCTCGCCCAGCTGACCGGTCTGGCCGAGCTGCGGCTCGAAGTGGTCGGCGGCGGCCAGACCGAGGCGCCGCTGGCGTACCTGACCGTCGCCGACGCCGCCGCGCTGCGGGCCCGGCTGCTGGCGCTCGCCGGCCGCGCCGGCCGCGCCGGCCGCGCCGGGCCGGCACCGGACGCGACAGCCCCCGGCGGGACGGCACCGCCGCCGGACGGCGCCCCGGCCGGCCTGCCCGACCCATCGGCGCCGCCACCCGGCCGGCTGCTGCACACCGTGGTCAACCGGGACCTGCTGATCAGCCAGCTGCTCACCCCGCAGACCATGTTCCTGCCGTTCGGTGTCGCGTTCGTGATCGCCCAGTTCGCGATGGACGCCACCTGGTCGTTCGTGGCGGTCGCCAGCACCCTGACCGCCACCGCCGGGGTGATCCTGCAGCCGATCCGGCGGGTGCTCAGCGACTGGAACTTCCGGCTGGCCCGCGACGAGGTGGGTCTGCGGGTCCGGCACGGGCTGACCGAGACCCGGTCGCAGACCGTACCGCTGCACCGGATTCAGGCGATCGGGGCGACCTGGCCACTGCTATGGCGGGGAAAGAAGTGGCTGCGGATGCGGCTGCACGTCGCCGGCTACGCCGCACCGGACGGGCAGGGCGGCGGCACCCAGTCCGACCAGTTGCTGCCGGTCGGCGTACTGTCCACCGCCAACCACATCCTCGCCGACGTGCTGCCCGGCATCGCGCTCGACGCGCTGCCGATGACGCCGCCGCCGCGCCGTGCCCGCTGGCTCAACCCGCTGGTGCAGCCGAAGCTCGGTGCCGGGCTTGCCGACGACGTGTTCAACGTCCGCGGCGGGCTGCTGACCCGGCAGATGCTGGTCGTGCCGTACGCGCGGATGCAGAGCATACGGGTGGTGCGCGGGCCGTTGCAGCGGCTGCTCGGGTTGGCCACCGTGTACGCCGACACCGCCGGTGGGCCGAGCGCCGCCGCCAAGGACCGGGACGTGGCCGAGGCATGGTGGCTGGCGGCGGAGCTGAGCGACCGGGCCCGCGCCGCCCGTAGCACGCCGGCTGAGCCTCGGCCGTCGGCTGAGCCAGCCGCACCGGTCGAGCCACCGCCGTCGATCTAGAAGAATTGTGGTCGATATACCGGCCAAATCCTTCTAGATCAGCTGCCGGACGAGTGCGGGCAGCACCGTACCGATGGGTTCGCGCAGCACCGCGTCGGCGATCGGGTCGTACGGCGTCGCCGCCGCGTTGACGATCACCACCCGGGTGCCGGCTTCGGCAGCGATCTCCACCAGCCCGGCGGCCGGCTGCACGGTCAGCGACGTCCCGACGGCGAGCAGCAGGTCGCAGCGTTCGGCGGCACGCACCGCCCGGCGCAGGGTAGGCCCGTGCAGCGACTGGCCGAACGAGATCGTCGCCGCCTTCAGGATGCCGCCGCACAAGCGGCAGTCCGGGTCGTCCTCACCGGCGGCCACCCGGGCCAGCGCCTCGTCCATGCCGGTCCGGTCGTCGCAGCTCAGGCACTCGACCTCGGACATGGTGCCGTGGATCTCGATCACCTTGTCCGGGCTGTTGCCGGCGCGTTGGTGCAGGCCGTCGATGTTCTGGGTGACGATCGCGGCGAGCCGGCCGGACCGCTCCAACTCCACCAGGCTCGCGTGGCCGCCGTTCGGCTGTGCAGACCAGGCCGGATGGTCCCGGCGGCCGATCCAGGACCGCCGCCGCACCGCCGGGTCGGCGACGTACGCGTCGAGGGTGAACAGCTTGGCCGCCTCCGGGTCCCGGGTCCAGACGCCGTTGGGGCCCCGGAAGTCGGGTATCCCGGAGTCGGTGGAGATGCCGGCTCCGGTCAGCACCAGGATGTCCCGGGCTGCGGCCAGCCACTGCACCACCTCGTCGGCAGGTGTCGCGCTCGATCGGTCGGACATGTCCCCGACGGTAACCGCCGTTCGCGGCGTCGGCCGCCGCGATCCCTGCGGGCGAGGGCGAGCCGCGTCCACCGCAGGTGCCGATCGCCGGGTCACCCGTCACCGTCGTCGTCCGGCTCGCCGGCCGGCATCAGCCCGGACAGGTGCAGCACAGCCCGGATGCGCCGGGCGGAGCTCGCGTCCCACCGGTTCAGAATGGCGAGTGCCTGCAGGAACGGTCGACACGGTGCCGGGATGCCGCCGCACCGGTGACACTCCCCGGTGGTGCGGTTCGGGATGTGGGTCCGGGCGGTGGAGTTCGCATCATGGACGACTCGGGCCAGCTCCGGTGACCAGGTAGGGTCGCCGCCTCGCGCCGGGTCGTCCAGGACGCCAGCGGGAGTTGGCGCGACGCCGCGTCCCCCGGCGAGCTGGAAACGGTCGTCCTGGTCCGGATCTGTCTCCCCCGGGTTGCGCTTTGGCAGCGGCGGCCGGTTCGGTGTCGGATCGACGTTCCGCGGCACGCCGATCGAGGTGTAGCGGGCCAGCCTCGGCGTCCCACCGATCCCGTCGTTTCTGATCATCATTACCCCCTCGGATCGATTACGAACAGCGTGTATCTTTTTGCTGAGTTCCACCCTGGATCGCTGACGATGCTCAATGAAAGAAGGCGTTAGACACAGGGAATGTACGTGCTGTCCAGGCCAGCAAAAGATCAACAAGTTCGAGTGATTTGAGGGATGTGAAGGTCTATGGCTGGGAACGATTATCTGATATCGGAGCTACGCCGGCTGCGCGAGTCGTTCGGGCTGACCCAGGATGCGTGGGCCGACCGAATCCACTTCTCGGCGAAACACGTGGGTGCCATCGAGCGCGGCGAGCGACCCGCGCTGCCGGACTACCTGAAGGCCGGCGACAAGGTGTTCGGCACCGCGCTGGTCAGGTTCTATCGGGAGTTCGTCCGGGGCGACTGGACACCCGTGTGGTACCGACCGTTCGTCGAGTACGAAGGTCGGGCGACCCTGCTGCGGATCTACCATCCGACGCTGATCCCCGGACTGCTGCAAACCGAGGCGTACGCACGCGCTCTCCTACCGGCGATGAACGTCCCGGCCGAGGACGTCGAACAGACGCTCGCGGCACGGCTGGACCGGCAAGAGATCATCACCCGAACCACCAGCCCCTGCCGCCTGGTCGTGATACTCGACGAAATGGCGATCCGCCGCACCTCCGGCGGGCCGGAAGTGATGCGCGAGCAGCTCAAAGCACTGACGGAGGTGGGCGATCGACCGAATGTACAGATCCACGTGGTGCCACTGGCCACCCCGGCGTATGTCGGGATGTACGGCCCGATCGTCCTAGCCTCGGTTGAGGGTCGCACAGTTGGCTTCCTCGAAGGCCACCAGGAAGGCCGGGTGGTGGAGTCGCCCGACCGCACCGCGAGCCTGGAGAGCGACTGGGAGTCGATCCGGCAGTACGCTCTACCCTGCGCGCAGTCGCTCGAACTGATCACGAAGGCGGGAGAGACATGGACCTGACCAAGCCTCGTTGGCGTAAGAGCACCAAGTCCGACACAGCGGCCTGCGTCGAGGTGGTCGACAACGTCGCCGGGCGCGTCCTCGTACGGGACACCAAGGACCGCGACGGCGCGATGCTGACCTTCGGACCGACCGCGTGGCAGTCCTTCGTGTCGACGGCCGCCGCCCTGAAGCCCTGAGCCATCGGACAGCGCCAAGTCGGCCGTAGGCCGGACAACCCAGCCTTCGGCTCCGCTCTCACGGTTGGAGCCGAGGCTGGGTCGACCTATTGGGCTGCGGTGCTCTCGTTCTCCGGCAGCTGGTCCGTCGCCCGCAGCGGCGACAGCAGGGCCGGCAGGAAGGCGGCGGTCATCCCGGCCGTGCCGATCCACAGTACGGCGGACGCCCCGAACAGGCCGCCGAGCGCACCGCCGAGCAGCGCCGCGACCGGCATGCTGCCCCACTGGACGAACCGGACCGTGGCGCCGCTCATCCGCCCGAGTAGCCGGTCCGGGGTTACCCGCTGTTGCAGGCCGGCCTGTGCGATCAGCCGGACCACGCCACCGAAGGACAGCAGGGCCAACCCGGCCACGGTGAGCCAGCGGGGTACGCCGGTTGCGGTGGCCGGCAGCAGCGCAGCGGCCGGTGCGGTGCACAGTGGTGCCAACCAGATCGCCGGACCCGGGCCGATCCTGGCGATCAGCCGGCCGGCCAGCAACGCGCCGACGAACCCACCGCAGGCCATCGCCGAGAGCACCGAGCCGATGCCAGACGTACTCAGATCCAGATCGGTTGCTTCCGGCCGCACCACCTCGACGGTACGGATTCGCAGCGTGCCGAGCGCGGACAACAGCATCCCGGCGGCGCTCACGATCAGCGTGAGCGGTGCACCGAGCCAGCCGACCGGGGGACCCGCCAGACCGGGGCCGCTGATGCTGACGGCGGAACGGGCCGCAGCGATCCTGCTGTTCGCCTCGACCAGGTGGTCACGACCGACCAACGTAGGGACCTAGCTTGTATATCCGACCTCGAACAGTACGGTCAGCAGTCCGTGGCCGAGAGCAATCGCGTACAGCAGCCAGATCGACAGCGCATCGGCCCACCAGGCCAGCGGTAGCGTCATCAGCAGCGCGGCCCGGAGCAAATCCGTGTTGACCATCACCGGGCGCTTGCGCCACCGGTCGACCCACGCACCCGCCGGCAGCCCGATCAGCAGCGACCCGGCCGTGGTCATCGCGGTCAGCACGCCGACCTCGAACTCGTCCGCGTCCAGCCAGAGGATCGCCACCAGCGGCAGCGCGAGGTAGACGAACCGATCGGCGAGTTGCCCGGCGACGGTCGCACCGAAGATCCATCGGAAATGGTCACCGGAGGCGCCCGGGGAATCGGTCGCGCGATTGCAGAACGCCTCGTCGACGGGGGTCAGACGGCGCAACGGGCGGCGGCCACCGCCGAGTCCGCCGGTCCGCTGCTCGGTTGGGTCAACAACGCTGCGGTCCTCGCTGACGCGGGTATGAGTGACGCGTCGGCGGCCCGAATCCTGGACGTGATCTCCACCAACCTGGCCTTGGCGGTCGCCGGCTGCCACGTCGCGGTCAACCACTTCCTGACGCAGGGCGTAGCGGGGCCATCGTGAACGTCTCGTCCCACCAGGCCCAGCGCCCGGTCCGCAGAGCGCTGCCCTACGCGACCGTGACGGCGGTGGTGCGTTCGATGTGTTCGAACGGCCAAGCGCGGTGGTCCACCCGTGCAAGTTGTGCGAACCCGCCTGACCGTGCTGGGGAGATGTGGTGGTCGTCGAGGAGGGACGGTACGCCAACCCGAGCCTGACCAGTATCTCCCCGGACAAGGCGGCGGTCGCCCGGCTGGCGGTCCGACGGCTCGTCGACCGGATCGAAGGGCGTCCGCTCCGGCCGCCGTACGACGTGCAGACCCGTTCACACTGGCGGTCCGGCAGAGCACCGCCGGGGACGGCCCGGACGGCAGCGGTGACCCGGACGCGGCCGGCGCGCGGTCCGGCTTTCGTGGTTCGACGCAGGTCGAGCACCTAGGCTGATTGGTCATGGGACACATGCCGGAAAACAGTTTCCGCCCGGGTGCCACCGCCCGGGTCGAGCTGACCGTGACCGATTCCGACACCGCCCAGACGGTCGGCTCGGGCGACGTACCGGTCCTCGGTACGCCGCGGCTGCTCGCGCTGGCCGAGGCGGCGACGGTCGCCGCCACCGCCACCGGGCTGCCACCCGGCATGACCACCGTCGGCACCCGGGTCGAGCTGGACCACCGGGCGGCGACCCCGGTCGGCCGTACGGTGGCCGCGATGGCCCGGCTGACCGAGGTCGACGGGCGGCGGCTGGTCTTCGAGGTGGTGGTGTTCGAGGGGAGTACGACCGTCGCGCAGGGCCGCATCGAGCGGGCTCTGGTCGACCGGCACCGGTTCGTCGAGCGGGCCTTTGACCGCACGCCGGCACCACGCGTCGGCGACGACCCCACCGGTGAGCGGGCAGTCTCCGGATGAGCGCCCGGTTCGTCGAGGTCGGCGACCGGGTGTACGTGCTGCGCCGGACCCGGCTCGACGTCAACTCGACGCTGGTCGTCGGCGCGGCCGCCGCCGTGCTCGTCGACACCGGCGCTACGCCGGCCGAGGCCGCCGAGCTGGTCGAGGCGGCCCGACGGATCACCCACCTACCGTGGTCGGTGGTGAACACCCATCACCACTTCGACCACTGCTTCGGCAACCAGGTGGCCGCCGGGGATCCGCCCGCGCCGGTGTGGGCCCATCAGGAGGCGGTCCGGCTGCTGGCCCGCCCGGTCGAGGTGGTCCGCGACGAGGCGTACCGCGAAATGATCGGCCACGATCCGCGGCTGGCCGAGCAGCTCAGCCACGCGGTGGTTCACCCACCGGACCGTACGGTGACCCGCGCCGCGACGCTCGACCTGGGCGGCCGGGCGGTCGAGCTGTGGCATCCCGGGCGCGGGCACACCATCGGCGACCTGGTGGTGCACATCCCGGACGCGGACCTGCTGGTCGCCGGTGACCTGGTCGAGCAGGGTGCCCCACCGTCGTTCGACGACGCGTACCCGCTGGAGTGGCCGGACACCCTCGCGGCGGTGCTGCGGCGGCTCGGCCCGGTCAGTGTCGTGGTGCCGGGCCACGGCGCCTGCGTCGGTGTCGACTTCGTCCGGGCCCAGCACGCCGAGCTGGTGGCGTTGGAGTGGCTGATCCGCGACGGACACGCCGACGGCGCGCCGCCGGCACGGGTCGCCGCACGGGCACCGTTCGGGCCGCGGGCGGCGGGCACCGCGATCGTCCGCGGCTACGCCGAACTGTCCAACCGGGCCTGACCGCCCTCGGCTCGGCCGTCGAGGGCTGGCGACGCTGGCCCGGGGCCGATGCTGAGGAGTATGGGCAGTGGACCGGCGTCGACGTCGACCAGGTCACCGAGACGGATCTCGTCGAGCGCGGTGAGGAAAGCCGCGCGGGCCCGGCGCAGCTCGACCCGCAACCGGCAGCCGGCGCGCAGCGGGCAGGCCGGCTGTTCGCAGGAGACGACCTCACCGTCGCCTTCGAATGCCCTTACCACCTGGGCCACGGTCATCTCGGCGGCGGCTGGGGCGAACGCGGTGCCGCCTGCCCGGCCCCGCACGGTGACCAGAACGCCGAGCCGCTGCAACCGTTGCACGACCTTGGCGACGTGGCTGCGCGGCAGGGCGAGCCGGGCGGCCAGGTCGTCCACCGTGGTACGGGTGCGGGATGCGGCGGCGAACATGGCGACCCGTAACGCCATGTCCGTGGACCGGTTGAGCTTCACGTCCCGACCCTAATCAGCCACGGCAGACCGGCAGGCCCGGCGCGGTGTGAACGGGCTCGGGACCAATGGCCCTAAAGAGGAGTCACAGATTCCTGTTTAGTGACGTCGTACCCGTCCAATCCCCAAAGGAGTGATTGTGCTCTCGGAGTCCTCAGCAGCGGTGGTGACCGCGACCCTGCCCGCCGTGCAGGCCCACGGCGAGGCCATCACCAGCCGGTTCTACCAGCGGATGTTCGCCGCCCATCCGGAGCTGCTGGATCTGTTCAACCGGGGTAACCAGGCGACCGGCCGCCAGCAGGCGGCGCTGGCCACCGCAGTGGTCGCCTATGCCGAGCACCTGACCGGGCGCAGCACGCTGCCCTGGGCGCCGATTCTGGACCGGATCGCGCACAAGCACGCCTCGCTCGGCATCACCGCCACCCAGTATCCGATCGTCGGACGGCATCTGCTCGCCGCCGTCGCCGAGGTGCTCGGCGATGCCGTGACGCCCGAGGTCGCGGCGGCGTGGGACGAGGTCTACTGGTTGCTGGCCTGCGAGCTGATCGCCCGGGAGGCCCGGCTGTACACCGTCGCCGGCCTTCCCTTACGGGCCGGTGCCGGCTGGCGGCCGTGGCGGGTCGTCGAGAAGGTTCCGGAGACCGCCGACGTCGTGTCGCTGATCCTGGCCCCGGCCGACGGCGACGCGGCACCCACCTTCACGCCCGGTCAGTACGTCTCGGTCGCGGTCGATCTGGGAGGCGGACAGGGACAGCAGATCCGTCAGTACAGTCTGTCCGGTCGGCCCGGTGCCGTCACCTGGCGGATCACCGTCAAACGGCTCCGGGGCGGGGCCGGCGCGGCGGGTGGGTCAGCCGGGTCGCCGGCACCGGACGGGACGGTCTCCAGCCAACTGCACGACCGGACCGCCGTCGGTGACGTCCTGCGGCTGAGCCCGGCGTTCGGCGAGGTCAGCTCGATTGGCGACACCGGCGCGCCGCTGCTGCTGGTCAGTGCCGGAATCGGCGTCACCCCGGCGATGGCGGCCCTCGCCCAGCTGAGCACGGTCGCGCCGGCCCGCGAGGTGGTGCTGGTGCACGCCGACCGGTCGGCGACCGCGCACCCGCTGCGCCACGAGTTGCCGGAGCTCCAGCAGCGGCTGCCCAACCTGTCGGTGCACCTGTGGTACGAGGACGCCACCGACGGCGAGAGTGTCGGGCTGAAGGCGACCCTCCACGCCGGGCGGGTGGATCCGGCGCTGATCCCGCTCACGCCGGGAGCCTGGGCGCACCTGTGCGGGCCGGTGCCGTTCATGGCGCAGGTCCGCAGCGGGCTGCGCGACCGAGGCCTGCCGGTGGACCGGATCGCGTACGAGGTGTTCGGTCCGGGCATGCTCAGCGGCTGACCGGCTGAGCACCGGCGGTTTGGGCCGTGACGCCGGTGATCAGTCGAAGCGTTCGGCGACGGCTGACCGGGTCGGCATCGACACCGCGCCGCCCGGTGACTCGCACACCAGCCCCGCCACCTGCAAGGCGAACCCGACCCGGGCCGCCCAGCCGGCCGCGTCGGCCGGCAACCCGGCGTCGAGCAGTTCGGCGATCAGGGCGGCCATCACCGAGTCACCGGCGCCGGTGGCGTCGACCGCGGCCACCCTCGGGGCGGCCACGGTCAGCACCTCGCGGCCGGCGCTGACCAGGGCGCCGGCCGCGCCCCGGGTGACCACCACCGCGCCCGCGCCAAGATCGTGCAGCAGCGCGGCGGCGGTCACCGGATCGGCGCCGTCGTAGAGCACCTCGGCGTCGGCGGCGCTCAGCTTGACCAGGTCGGCGGTTGCCGCGAAGCCGGCGACGACCTGCCGGTACGCGGACAGCGACTCGGCGTCGGGCAGCAGTCGGGGCCGGACGTTGGGGTCGAAGACCCGAAGCCCGCTGGCACCCGTCCAGGCCTGCCGGGCGGCGGCCAGGGTCGGCTCGCACAGCAGCGCGATGGAGCCGCAGTAGAGCACAGCGGCGTCGCCGACCAGTTTCCCGTCGAGGCTGGCCGGTTCGAGCAGTCCATACGAGGGCGGGTCACCGTAGAAGCGGAAGTTCGGCTCGGCGCCGGTGAAGGTGGCCACCGCAAGGGTGGTGGGCGCGGGCACGGTGACCAAGCCCCGGTCGCCGACCCCGGCGGTACGCAGGAAGTCGCGGATCCGGTCGGCGAGCGGATCGTCGCCGAGGGTCCCGGCGAACTCGACCGCGCCGCCGAGCCGGGCGACGCCGACCGCGACGTTCAGCGGTGCCCCGCCGATCACCTGGCGGTAGACCGGCTGGCCGGCGCATTCGCCGTCGAGCAGGTCGATCAGTGCCTCGCCGAGCACCACCGCGTACCGCATGGATCTCCTCCCACCTGCAGTTGCGCCGCTCCGAAGTTTGCCAGGTCGGTGCCCTGGTGCCGGTCGCCACCCCGCACCCGCAAGCACATCGAGCAGCGACTATTGCACTTCCGATCGATGTATGGTGGGATATCGATTACCGGGACAGCGTGGGGGCAACTCGCTGTCCCTTGGACTCGCCGGGAGCTGCGCGAGCGCGCTAGACGTCCATCGGACGGCACGTCGGTCAACCGCGTCCGCGGCACGGCTGGCCAGTCGCCGTTCCTCCTCATTTTTCCTGACGTTCCGCCATGTCGGAACCCATCGCCCTGTCCGCCGGCCCGGGTTTGTCCCGCGCCGTGGACCGGTTCACGAAGGAGTCTCGGTGAAAGCTCTACGCAGAGTGGCGGTAGTTGCCGCCGCTTCCGCGCTCACCGCCGGCCTGCTCACGGTGGTGACCCCCAACGCGGCTTCCGCGCACGGTGCCGCCATGGCACCGGGCAGCCGCACCTACCTCTGCTGGGTCGACGGTCTGTCGCAGACCGGCCAGATCATCCCGCAGAACCCGGCCTGCTCGGCCGCCGTCGCCCAGAGCGGGGCCAACTCGCTGTACAACTGGTTCAGCGTGCTGCGCTCCGACGCGGGTGGCCGCACCACCGGCTTTATCCCCGACGGACAGCTGTGCAGCGGTGGCAACTCCGGCTTCTCCGGCTACAACCTGGCCCGCAACGACTGGCCGCTGACCCACCTGACCGCCGGTGCCCGGATGGAGTTCAAGTACAGCAACTGGGCCCACCACCCTGGCACGTTCTACTTCTACGTGACCAAGGACAGCTGGAGCCCGAACCGGGCGCTGGCCTGGAGCGACCTGGAAGCGACGCCGTTCCTGACGGTGACCAACCCGCCGCAGCGCGGCGCGGTCGGCACCAATGACGGCCACTACTACTTCAGCGGCAACCTGCCCAGCAACAAGAGCGGCCGGCACATCATCTACTCGCGGTGGGTCCGCTCGGACAGCCAGGAGAACTTCTTCGGCTGTTCGGACGTCACGTTCGACGGTGGCAACGGTGAGGTCACCGGGATTGGGGGCAACCCGAACCCGACCCCGCCGCCGACCACCGCTCCGCCGCCCACCACGGCCCCGCCGACCACCGCGCCCCCGACCACCGCGCCGCCGACCATCAACCCGCCCACCGGTGGCTGCTCGGCAACCTACCAGACCACCAGCTCCTGGTCCGGTGGATTCCAGGGTGAGGTGACCGTCACCAACAACAGTTCCGCGAGCATCGGCGGATGGACCACGACCCTGAACTTCGACAGCGGGGTCACCATCAACAGCCTGTGGAGCGGCACCCACACGGTGAGCGGATCGAGTGTCACCGTCCGCAACGCGACCTGGAACGGGTCGCTGTCGCCGAACGGGTCGACCACATTCGGCTTCGTCGCCAACGGCAGCCCCGGCACACCGTCGACGGCCTGCTCCGCGAGCTGATCCACCGCCACACACGGCAGATTCCCACCTGGCCGGGCCCGGCAGCGCGAAACGCTGCCGGGCCCGTCGGCGCGTGGCCGCGCAGGTCGAGTCGACGCGTGACTCGGTAGTCCCGGCGACGCGGACCGCAGTGGGTCAGGCCACCATCGACCCGACCACCGGCTTGGTGAGCAGCGCCGACTGGTTGCGCCGGATGCCGGGGTCGAGCGAACGCTCCACGAAGATCGCGTGCCAGATGCAGAACACCAGCACCGTCCACACCTTGCGGGAGTGGTCGGCCTCCTCACGCTTGTGCTCGTCGAGCAGCCGCATCGCGTACGACAGGTCGAGCAGGTCACCGGCGCCAGAGGTGGCGAAGATGTGCCGGGCCCACTCGTACATCTCGCCGCGCAGCCACACCCGGGTCGGGGTCGGGAAACCGAGCTTGCGCCGGTTCACGATGGCTGGCGGCACCACGCCCTGCAGGGCCTGGCGCATCGCGTACTTGGTGGCATCGGAACGGGGCGGCAACCGCAGCTCTACCGGGATCTTCGCGGCTACGTCGAAGACCTGCTTGTCCAGGAACGGCACCCGCACCTCCAGCGAGTGCGCCATCGAGATCCGGTCCGCCTTGACCAGGATGTCGCCGCGCAGCCAGGTGTACAGGTCGACGTACTGCATCTTGGTGACGTCGTCGAGCTCGGCGCACTCGGCGTAGATCGGCGCGGTCACGTCGGTGTAGCGCACCGACGGGTCGTAGCGGCGCAGCAGGTGCCGCTTCTCCTCCTCGGTGAACATCCGCGCGTTGCCGTAGTAACGCTCCTCGATCGGGGTGGTGCCCCGCTCCAGGAAACTCTTGCCCTTGACCCCCTGCGGGATCACCTTCGAGACGGCGCGCAGCCCCTTCTGCATCGGATCCGGCAGTCCGTGCACCGCGCCCAGCGACAACGGCTCCCGGTAGATGGTGTAGCCGCCGAAGAACTCGTCCGCGCCTTCGCCGGAGAGCACCACAGTCACGTGTTCGGCGGCCTTCTGCGCCACGAAGTACAGCGGCACCAGCGCCGGGTCGGCCACCGGGTCGTCCAGGTGCCAGACGATGCGCGGCAAAGCCTCCATCATGTCCTGCGGCCCGATCTTCGTCGGGATGGTGGTCACGTTCAGGTGCCGGGCCGAGTCCTGGGCCACCTCGATCTCCGAGTAGCCCGACACGTCGTACCCGACGGTGAAGGTCAGGATGTTCGGGTTGAACTCGCGGGCCAGCGCCACCACCGCTGTCGAGTCGATGCCGCTGGACAGGAACGCTCCGACCGGCACATCGGCCCGCATGTGCATGCGTACGCTCTCCCGCAGCGTTTCGCGGATCTCGTCGTAGAGCCGCTGCGGGTCCGGCGTCGGCGCCGGCCGGAAGATCGGCTGGTACCAGCGGCGGACCTGCACCCCGCCGGCCGGATCTGGCGCCGGACCGCCGGTCGTCGGGTCCAGCGCCGGGGGCGACCAGGTCAGACACTCCCCGGAGCCGATCCGGCTGATCCCGGAGTGCAGGGTGCGCGGCTCCGGCACGTACTGCAGGGTCAGGTAGTGCGACAGATTCGCGGTGTCCACCCCGGCGTCGCCGGCGCCCGCGGCGGCGGAGAACGGCAGCAGCGCCTTCTTCTCCGAGGCCAGGTAGATGCCGTCCGGGGTCTGCAGGTAGTGCAGCGGCTTGATGCCGAAGTAGTCCCGGGCACCGAACGCCCGACGCCGCTGCCGGTCCCAGATCACGAAGGCGAACATGCCGCGCAGCTTGTGCAGCACCTTCTCGCCCCAGTAGTGGTACCCGGCGACGATCACTTCACCGTCACCGGCGGTGACGAACTGCGCGCCGAACTCCCGGACCAGTTGGTCCCGCAGCTCGATGTAGTTGTAGATCTCGCCGTTGAAGGTGAGCAGGTAGCGGCCGTCGGCGTAGGCGAGCGGCTCCTGGCTGGACGCCACGTCGATGATGGCCAGCCGCTTGTGCGCGAACACCGCGTCCGCCCACCGGCCGGTCGGGTCGCCGATCACCTCCACGCCGGTCTCGTCCGGGCCACGGTGGTGCAGGCATTCCAACGCGTGGGCGATCGCGTCGCGGTGTGCGCCGGCGTCGCCGCGGGCGCTGAAAAAGGCCAGGAGTCCGCACATGGCAGACATCTTTTCACGTGCCGGTCACGCGGTACCGTCGAGTACGCCCAACCGTGGGGAGGACGCAATGACACAAGATCAGACCGAGGGCACGGCACCGGACCGGGCCGGAGCCACCGGCACCGAGACGACCGCCGAAGGCACCGGGACGACCGCCGAGGTCGTCGCCGAGCAGCCGCGCACCGAGTCGCACGACCCGGACTTCCCGGAGAAGCTCCTGGAGTTCATGCGCACCGGCTGGCGCGACGACACGTTGCCGCTCGCCCCGCGTACCGAGGCGCCGAACCACGCCCGCCGCCGCGCCGCCCTCGCCGACGCCTTCCCCAGCGAGACCCTGGTGGTGCCCACCGGCACCGAGAAGACCCGGGCCAACGACACCGACTACCCGTTCCGGCCGGGCAGCGACTTCGTCTACCTGACCGGTGACCACGATCCGGACAGCGTGCTGGTGCTGCACCCGACCGGGGACGGGCACGACGCGGTGCTCTACACCCGGCAGCGGTCGTCGCGGGACAACGACGAGTTCTTCCGCAGCCGCGACGGCGAGTTGTGGGTGGGCCGGCGGCGCACCCTGGCGGAGAAGTCGACCGAGCTGGGTCTGCGCACGGCACCGCTGAGTGAGCTGCCGCAGGCGTTGGCCGGGTGCGCGCCGGCCCGGACCCGGGTGCTGCGCGGCTTCGACCCCCGGGTGGACGCGGCGGTGCTGCCGTACGACAGCGGCGACGACGCCGGGGCCCGCGACCGTGAGCTGGCCACGGCGATCGCCGAGGCGAAGCTGGTCAAGGACGAGTGGGAGGTCGCCCAGCTGCAGGCGGCGATCGACGCGACGGTCCGCGGCTTCGAGGACGTGGCCCGGGTGCTGCCGGCCGACCGGCCGGTCGCCGAACGGCTGCTGGAGGGGATCTTCGCGCTGCGGGCCCGGCACGACGGCAACGACGTCGGTTACGGTTCGATCGTCGGCGCGGGCGCGCACGCGACGATCCTGCACTGGGTCCGCAACGACGGCGTCACCCGTCCGGGTGAACTGCTGCTGATGGACATGGGCGTGGAGGGGCACCATCTCTACACCGCCGACGTGACCCGGACCCTGCCGGTGTCCGGCCGGTTCACCGCCCTGCAGCGGCAGGTCTACGACATCGTGTACGCCGCGCAGCAGGCCGGCATGGACTACATCAAGCCGGGGGTGAAGTTCAGCGACGTGCACCAGACCTGCATGCGGGTGCTCGCCGAAGGCCTGGCCGAGCTGGGCGTGCTGCCGGTCAGCGTGGACGAGGCGCTGGAGAAGGAGTCGACCGTCTACCGTCGATGGACGCTGCACGGCTTCGGCCACATGCTCGGCATCGACGTGCACGACTGCTCGTACGCCCGTAAGAAACGCTACCGCGACGGCGAGCTCGGCGAGGGGTACGTGCTGACCGTCGAGCCCGGCCTGTACTTCCAGCCGGAGGACGAGCTGGTGCCCGAGGAGCTGCGCGGCGTCGGCATCCGGATCGAGGACGACGTGCTGGTCACCGCCGCCGGGGCGGTGAACCTGTCGGCCGGGCTGCCCCGGCAGGCCGACGAGGTCGAGGCATGGCTGGCGGCGCAGCGCGACGCCGGCCCCCGGCTGCCCTGACGACGCTCGACTGCACTGACGCTCGGCTGCCCCGTCCGTCGTCGGCCTGATCCGGTGCCGATCCCTGCACCGGTCGGTTGACGAAGACCGGGGCGAGCCAGATGGCGGTGGTGCCCAGGCCCTGGATGCAGTTCAGGTCGTCGATCACACCCGGTAGGTCGCCGCCCTGGTAGAAACCTTGTCGGTGGGGTCGTGACCGGTGACGAGCCGGTCGCCGGTCAGCCCGTGCCCGGCTCGCCGTTGGCGAACCGGTCGGGCAGCCGGCGCCGGGACGCCGGCCAAGGTGGCGGCGAGAGCGTACGGCGCCAGGCGGGACGCACGGGTGCGGCTTCCGTCGACAGCCTTGCGTTGACGATGAGCGCACGCTAACCCTTGCTGCAAGATTCTGCAGTATCTTGCAGGCGTGGCGACGGGCGGACCGCACCGGCCCGTCGACGGACGGCAGTTCAGGTGGCGCGGCGGTGGATCAGCGGCGGGTCGGCATTGCGGCGCGGTCAGTCCAGGTCGCAGGGCGCGCCGTTGGTTAGGCACCGCTGCGGGGTGGCGCCGCGGCCGTGGCGTTCGAAGTGGAACCGCAGCGGCACGGACGACCGGGCCCCGACCGGTACCGAGCTGGTGAAGACGTACTCCCGGCCGGACCGGCGCATGGTCGCCTGCGGCGCGCCTTCGACCCAGGCCGTGTGCAGCTGGCCGACGTTGTCCGGAAACCGGATGGTGACGGTCCAGTCACGATCGCGTCCCGAGGTGTTCACCACCAGCACCTCGGCGATGAAGCCGTCGCCGAACTGCTGTAGCACGCTGTAGCGGCCGACCACGTCGGGATCGACGGGCGGCGCCGGGGTGCGGGGCGGGGCGGATGTGGTGGCGTGCGACGGCTCGTGGATCGGGCCGGACGGCGACGGCGGCATGGCGGCCGGAGTGGATGGCGCCGGCGAGGAGGGAGCTGACGAGGAGGGTGCGGGTCGCAGGACCGCCTCGCCGGACGGCGGCGGGGCGGCGGCGACAAGCTGGCCGCCGGTGTTCACCGCCGGCGGGCTCGCGGCGACCCGCGGTTCAGGCTCGGGGACCACGGTCGGCGGTGGCTCACCGATCGCCCGGGTCTGCATGGGTACGCAACCGGCGGCCACCAGCAAGATGACCACCATGACAGCGAGTCCACTCAGGACAACTACCCACGGCGCCAGGGCGATCACGGTGGAGGGGGTCCAGGCGATGCGCGCGGCGTGCCTGCCGTCCACGTTGGCCCCCTTTTCGCACCGGTGTCCCGCGGAAGAGTAGCGATTCCGACCCGCAGTGCAAAAGGCCCAGTTACTGACTAGTTAGTCGAGTGGGGTAACAGTACAGATACGCACCGCGTTGCGACCAAGCCACAACAGATAGTGGAATCGCTGACCGGGCACCGACCGACCGTCGGCGTCGAGGTACTCCCACTCCACCTCGACCGCCACCAACGTCATGCTCACCTGCTGGATCTGGTGGAAGCGGGCGTGCGACGCGACGATCCGCCGTTGGGCGTAGTCGGGCGCGGCGCCGACGAAGGACAGTGCCACTGCCGCTGGCGAGGAGAACGCGAAGCTGTAGGCATCGGCGACGACCATCGCCGGCGACGCGAAGCAGTCCGCGATACCGGGCACGTCGCCGGCGGTGATCGCCGCGCCGTACCGGTCGAAGAAGCCGGCGAGCGTGTCGAGGTCAGTCGAGGTGTCCACGAGACCGCAGTGCCCGGTGGGCCCGGTCGACAAACCGTCCCGGGAGCTGACACCGGGTTGCGACAATAGCAAGACGGACGTACGGTTTTGTTGCGAGCCGCGCTCCGGGTAAGTGTTACCTCACCCCAACGCCGCGGTAATCCGTACGAAAGACTGCCAGGACGACCAGGGACACAGCGGTAAGGAGTCCGACGTGGCGAGCCTCGACACCTTCGGTGCGAAGAGCCAGCTGCGCGTCGCCGACGCGAGCTACGAGATTTTCAAGATCAACACAGTGGCGGGTCACGAACGCCTGCCGTACAGCCTGAAGATCCTGCTGGAGAACCTGCTCCGCACCGAGGACGGGGCCAACGTCACCGCCGAGCAGATCCGGGCACTCGGCTCCTGGGACCCGACCGCCGAGCCGAGCGTCGAGATTCAGTTCACCCCGGCCCGGGTCCTCATGCAGGACTTCACCGGTGTGCCGTGCGTGGTCGACCTGGCCACCATGCGGGAGGCCGTCCGCGAACTCGGCGGCGACCCGACCAAGGTCAACCCGCTCGCGCCGGCCGAACTGGTCATCGACCACTCGGTCATCGCCGACCTGTTCGGCCGCGAGGACGCCTTCGCCCGCAACGTCGAGCTGGAGTACGGCCGCAACAAGGAGCGCTACCAGTTCCTGCGCTGGGGGCAGACCGCGTTCAACGAGTTCAAGGTCGTCCCGCCCGGCACCGGCATTGTGCACCAGGTCAACATCGAGTACCTGGCCCGGACGATCATGGAACGCAACGGGCAGGCCTACCCGGACACCGTCGTCGGCACCGACTCGCACACCACGATGGTCAACGGGCTGGGCGTCGTGGGCTGGGGCGTCGGCGGCATCGAGGCGGAAGCCGCCATGCTCGGCCAACCGGTCAGCATGCTGATCCCCCGGGTCGTCGGGTTCAAGCTGTCCGGCGAGGCACCCGCCGGCACCACCGCCACCGACCTGGTGCTCACCATCACCGAGATGCTGCGCCAGCACGGCGTGGTCGGTAAGTTCGTCGAGTTCTACGGACCTGGTGTCAGCGCCGTACCGTTGGCCAACCGGGCCACCATCGGCAACATGTCGCCCGAGTACGGCTCCACCGTCGCGATCTTCCCGATCGACGCGGAGACCATCAACTACCTGCGGCTCACCGGTCGCGACGACGCCCAGGTCGCGCTGGTCGAGGCGTACGCCAAGGAACAGGGCCTGTGGCACGACCCGGCCGCCGAACCGCACTACTCGGAGCGGCTCGAGCTCGACCTGTCGACCATCGAGCCGTCGCTGGCCGGGCCGAAGCGCCCGCAGGACCGGGTGCCGCTGGGCAGCGCCAAGACCATGTTCCGCTCGGCGCTGACCGACTACGTCGCCGACGACCACACTCCGTCCGTGGCCGGCCCGGCCGACGAGGCCAGCGTCGAGTCCTTCCCGGCCAGCGACCCGCCGGCCAGCGACGGCGCCGACGACCCGGCCGACAAGCCGCACGAGCTGCTCAGCGCCTCGGTCGGTGCCGGTGGGCGGGCCAGCAAGCCGGTTCAGGTGACCGGCGCTGACGGCGCCCGGTTCGAACTGGACCACGGGGCCGTGGTGATCGCGGCGATCACCTCCTGCACCAACACCTCCAACCCTCAGGTGATGCTCGGTGCCGCGCTGCTGGCCCGCAACGCCGTCGACCGAGGCCTGACCCGCAAGCCGTGGGTGAAGACCACCCTGGCACCGGGCTCCAAGGTCGTCATGGACTACTACGAGCGGGCCGGCCTCACACCGTACCTGGAGAAGCTCGGCTTCCACCTGGTCGGCTACGGCTGCACCACCTGCATCGGCAACTCCGGCCCGCTGCCCGAGGAGATCTCCGCCGCTGTCAACGAACACGACCTGACCGTGGTGTCGGTGCTGTCCGGCAACCGCAACTTCGAGGGCCGGATCAACCCGGACGTCAAGATGAACTACCTGGCCTCACCGCCGCTGGTGGTCGCGTACGCCCTCGCCGGCACGATGGACATCGACCTGGCCAACGAGCCGCTGGGCACCGGGTCCGACGGCCAGCCGGTGTTCCTGCGCGACATCTGGCCCAGCAACGCCGAGATCGAACAGGTACGGGCCAGTGCGATCGGTGCCGCCGGCTTCGGTGCGGCGTACGCCGACGTGTTCGCTGGCGACGAGCGGTGGCAGTCACTGCCCACCCCGACCGGCGACACGTTCACCTGGGCAGACGAGTCGACCTACGTCCGTAAGCCCCCGTACTTCGAGGGCATGGCGCCGACGCCGCGGCCGGTGACCGACATCGCCGGCGCCCGGGTGCTGGCCAAGCTCGGCGACTCGGTGACCACCGACCACATCTCGCCGGCCGGGGCGATCAAGCCGGACTCCCCCGCCGGGCGCTATCTCAGCGGACACGGCGTCCCCCGGCACGAGTTCAACTCGTACGGGTCCCGGCGCGGCAACCACGAGGTGATGATCCGTGGCAC
Organism: Micromonospora sp. LOL_014; assembly: GCF_048060245.1. NCBI lineage: Bacteria > Bacillati > Actinomycetota > Actinomycetes > Micromonosporales > Micromonosporaceae > Micromonospora > Micromonospora sp. LOL_014. The sequence goes on along the minus strand of NZ_JBHMIP010000022.1, from coordinate 49,299 downwards.
CTTCGCCAACATCCGGCTGCGCAACCAGTTGGTGCCGGGCGTCGAGGGCGGGTTCACCGTGAACCATCTGACCGGTGAGCAGACCAGCATCTACGACGCTTCGGTGGGGTATGCGCAGGCCGGCGTACCGCTGGTGGTGCTGGCCGGCAAGGAGTACGGCTCCGGTTCGTCGCGGGACTGGGCGGCCAAGGGCACCATGCTGCTCGGCGTACGGGCCGTCATCGCCGAGTCCTACGAGCGGATCCACCGCTCCAACCTGATCGGCATGGGGGTGCTGCCGTTGCAGTACCCGGCCGGGCAGGACGCCGCCTCCCTCGGGCTCACCGGCACCGAGACGATCGACATCGTCGGGGTGACCGCGCTCAACGACGGCACCACTCCGCGTACGGTGACCGTGCGCACCGACACCGGTGTCGAGTTCGAGGCCGTGGTCCGGATCGACACCCCGGGCGAGGCCGACTACTACCGGCACGGCGGCATCCTGCAGTTCGTGCTACGCAAGATGCTGGCCGGCTGACCCGGTCACGGATGAACGGCGGCGGTGGGTGGTGACCGGTCCGGTCACCGCCCACCGCCGTGTTGTGCCAAGCTCGGAGCCATGGACGACAGGACCTTGCTGGCCCGAATTCAGGAACTGGTCGACGAGGAGCACGAGCTGCGTGGCAGGTTCGCCGCCGGGCAGCTCTCCGCGGACGAGGAGCACGCCCGACTGGGTGCGCTGGAAGAGGCGCTCGACCAGTGCTGGGACCTGCTGCGTCGCCGCCGGGCTGCCCGGGACGTCGGCGGCGATCCAGACGCCGTCCAGCCACGGCCCACCGGCGAGGTGGAGGGCTACCTGCAGTAGTGGCGGGATCCTCGGTCAGCCGGCCAGCACCGCAGCCACGGCCGGGATCACGCCGGACGCCTCCCGGGTCGGCGCGTACCGATCGTCCAGCCAGTTGCGGCCCCGGTGCAGCCAGACGCTGGGCAGGCCGGTCGCGGCGGCCCCGCCGATGTCGGCCTCCGGGCTGTCACCCACCATCCAGGCGCCGCGTAGCCGCATCCGGACGCTCTGCGCAGCGAGTGCGAAGATCCTCGGGTTGGGTTTGCTGACCCCGGCGGCCTCCGATATCACCCAGTCGGCCACGTACCGGTCCAGGCCGGTCCGGCGGATCTTCGCCTCCTGCTGGCGGGCCGCCCCGTTGGTGACTATCACCGGCACCCAGCCGGCGTCCCGGGCGATCGCCAACGAACAGGCGACCAGCGGATCCAGCCGGGTGTGCCGCACGACGCCGTCATGCAACTCCTCGACCAGGTCGACCGACGACGACCGGAGTCGATACCGTTCCCGGAGCGCGTCGGCCAGATCCCACCGGTCGGTCAGCCCGTCGGCATCGACGGAGACCAACCAGTCGATGTCGTCCCGTGGGGCACCGACCGAGTCCAGGAATTCCTGACCCCACACGCGAAACGCCCCGGCCCGGTCGAGCAGGGTGTTGTCCAGATCCAGGAGCAGGAGTGGCACGGGCGCACCTTACGCGACACCGTATGGCGGGGAACAGTCCCAGAATGTAAACGAGCACCGGTAGCAAGCCGTACGTACGGCTTGCTACCGGTCTGCCCACCTGACACGATCACATCATGCCCCGGGTGAGCCAGATCCAGCTCGACGCACGCCGCCAGGAGATTCTCGCCGCCGCCCGGGTCTGCTTCGCCCGGCATGGGTACGAAGGTGCCACCGTCCGCCGGCTGGAGGAGGCCACCGGGCTGTCCCGAGGAGCGATTTTCCACCACTTCCGGGACAAGGACTCACTGTTCCTGGCGGTCGCCGAGGACGACGCGGCCGCGATGGTCGAGACGGTGGCCCGCAACGGCCTGGTCCAGGTGATGCGCGACCTGCTCACCCGGACCGACTCCCCGGACACCGCCGGCTGGCTGGGCAGCCAGCTCGAAGTGTCCCGGCGGCTGCGCACCGACCCGGACTTCGCCCGGCGCTGGGCCGCCCGGTCGGCGGCGATCGCCGAGGCGACCCGGGAGCGGCTCGGCCGCCAACGCGACGCCGGCGTGCTGCGCGACGACGTACCGATTGACGTCCTGGCGCGGTTCCTGGAGCTGGCCTACGACGGGCTGGTGCTGCAGCTCGCGATGGGACGGCCGGGCAGCGACCTCGGCGCCGTGCTCGACATCGTAGAGGAGGCGGTACGACGCCCGACGCCGCGCTGACGGGTGGCACGCCCGTCCCACAATAGGGACCACCGTCAGCGCGGGAGCGTCGGCGACCCGACGCCCGCCCGGCAAGCCAGGAGACCTTATGACGCCCGGTGAAACCTGGGGTATCCCCGGACCCACCTTCCTCGCCGTCTTCGGACTGACCGCACTGGTGCTCCTCCTCGCCAACCTCGGCTACCGGCGGATCGCGCTCGCCGGGCAGGACGGCCGCACCGGATCGCTCGGCGGCACCGAGGTCGCGTATCTCAACGGCGGGGGCCGGTTGGCTGTGTACGCCAGCCTGGCGGCGTTGCGCTCGGCGGGCAGCGTCGACGTCGGCGCCCGAGGCACGTTGCGGGCCGCCGGTCCGCTGCCGACCGGGACCGGGCAACTCGACCAAGCGGTGCACCACGCCGCGCAGCGCCAGGGACGCGTCCGCGACCTGCAGACCGACCAGTGGGTCGTCGACGCGCTGCACCGGATGCGCGACGGGCTAGTCGCCGCCGGGCTGGCAATCAGCGACGGCCAACGCCGTACCGCCCGGCTGCTCGCCGGCACGGTCGGGATCCTCGCCGCCGTCGGTGTGCTGCGGGTGTTCGCCGGCACCGCGAACAACCGGCCGGTCGGCTACCTGGTGCTGATGCTCGCGGTCACCGTACCGGTGGCGATGGTGCTGTTCTTCTCGGTGCCGCGCCGCACCCGGGCCGCGAACCGCCTCCTCACCAGACTGCGCAGCCAGTACCGTCACCTCTCGCCGACTCTGCGGCCGGCCCCCGCGACGTACGGTGTCGCCGGCGCGGCGATGGGGGTCGGCGTTTTCGGGGCGGCGTCGTTGTGGGCCATGGACCCGGCGTTCGCGGGGACCGCGGAGATCCACCGAGTGAGCGCCAGCACCGGGTCCTCCAGCTGGGGCGGTGACAGCGGCGGGGGTGGCGGTGACGGAGGAGGCGGCGGCTGCGGTGGTGGCGGCTGCGGCGGATGAGGCCGATGTCCGTCACCGCCTGGCCGCCCAGCCCCGACACCGGGCTCGGGGTCGGCATCGGCTGGCGCCCGGAGATCTCCGGCTTCCTCGATGAACTGCCCGGCATGCGCTTCTGCGAGGTGATCGCCGAGTCCGTCGACCCCGGCCGGCCGCTGGACGACGAGCTACTCCGGCTCCGTGAGCGGGGGGTGACCGTCGTGCCGCACGGCGTACGGCTGTCCCTCGGCGGCGCCGAGCCGGTCGAACAGCACCGAGTCGACCGGCTCGCGGGCGTCGCCGAGCTGCTCGGCGCGCCCCTGGTCAGCGAGCACATCGCCTTCGTCCGGGCCGGCGGGGTCGAGGCCGGGCATCTACTGCCGTTGCCCCGCACCTGGGCGGCGGTCGACACGGTCGTCGGCAACGTCCGGCGGGTGGCCGCCGAGCTGCCGGTGCCGGTCGCGCTCGAACCGATCGCCGCGGTGTTCGACTGGCCCGACGACCAACTCGACGAGGCCGACTTCGTCAGCGAGATCGTCGAGCGCTCAGACGCGCTGCTGCTGTTGGACGTCGCAAACGTCTATGCCAACGCCCGCAACCGGGGCGACGACCCGGTCGCTCTGCTCGACCGGCTGCCGCTGGAACGCATCGCGTACGTGCACGTCGCCGGCGGTGCCGCCGACCGGGACGGGATCTACCACGACACGCACACCGACCCGGTCCCGGCCGAGGTGCTGCGCCTGCTCGGCGAGTTGTGTGCCCGGCGACGGGGGCCAGCGGTGCTGCTGGAGCGGGACGGGCACTATCCGCCGGGCGAGGTGCTGCGCGCCGAGCTGGACGTAATCGCGGCGACCGCCGGGCTGGGCCGGATCACGTGACCGCCCGGGTGGCACCCGGCGACGGTTCCGACCCCCGTGCCGGACTCGCCGCCGCCCAGCGTGCGCTGGTCGCGTCCCTCGTCGAGGGTGCCGATCCGCCACCCGGCTTCGACCCGCACCGGCTGTCGGTCGCCCGTGCCGCGTTGGCCCGCAAGCGGGCCGGCGAGGCGGCCCGGCACTGGCCGCAGGTGGCCGCCTCACTCGGTGCTGCCTGGCCGGCCGCGTTCGTCCGCTGGGCAACGGGCCGACGGCCGGCGGGCGGGCTGCGCGACGGCTGGGACTTCGCCCGGGCGCTGGCCGCCGATGACCGTCTGCCGGATCTGGCCGTGGCGGAGCTGGCTGGCTGGGAGGTCGGCTGGTGCTACGACGGGTCGTCGGTTCCCCGCCGACGCCGTCTCCCGGCGGTACGACGGCTGCCCGGCGGGTGGACGGTCCAGGTCGCCGGTCGGGTGCGGACGTACGGCGGGCGCCGCCGGTAGCTGGTGGGGGTCATCACCGGCGACCCCACGGCATGCGGCAGGATCGGGGGCATGGACCTCGGCCTCGAAAACCGGGTGTACGTGCTCACCGGCGCGTCCCGTGGACTCGGCTACGCCACCGCTGCCTGTCTGGTCGCCGACGGGGCGCGGGTGGTGCTCGCCGCCCGGGACACCGCCGGTCTGACGGCGGCGGCGCACCGCCTCGGCGGCCCGCAGCACGCGATCGCGGTCAGCGCCGACCTGGGCGAGCCGGACTGCGCGGCACGCCTGGTCGCGACGGCCAAGGAGCACTTCGGCCGGCTCGACGGGGCGTTGATCTCGGTCGGCGGGCCGAAACCCGGTCCCAGCCACGCGGTCAGCGACGAACAGTGGCGGGCGGCGTTCGACACCGTCTTCGTCGGCGCGGTTCGGGCGGTGCGGACCGTCGCCGACGCGCTACCCGCCGGCGGGGCGGTCGCCGTGGTGCTGTCGACGTCGGCCCGGATGCCGCTGCCCGGGCTGGGCATCTCCAACGGCCTGCGGCCCGGGCTCGCGGCGGTCGCCAAGGAGCTCGCCGACGGCTACGCCGGCCGGGGCGTCCGAGTGGTCAGTCTGCTGCCCGGCCGGATCATGACCGACCGCAACGTGGAACTCTTCGCCGCGACCGACGATCCGCAGCAGGCCCGGGCCGAGGCCGAGGCCGACATCCCGCTCGGCCGGCTGGGCGAGCCGGCGGAGTTCGGCCGAGTGGCGGCGTTCGTCCTGTCCCCGGCGGCAAGCTATCTGACCGGCATCACGCTGCCCGTCGACGGCGGCGCGCTGCCCTGCCCCTGACCGGCTTCCCGGCGTGCACACCGACCGGGTCACGATGGCGCAGCTGCTGGCCGGCGCTGTCGGCCGTACCCTGCCCGACATCGTCGGACCCGACCTCGACGTACTGTTCTGTGGGATCAACCCGAGCCGGTACTCCGCTGCCGCCGGCCACCACTTCGCCCGGCCGGGCAACCGGTTCTGGCCGACACTGCACCGGTCCGGCTTCACGCCCCGGCGGCTCGACCCCAGCGAGGACCATCTGCTGCCCGGGTTCGGGCTGGGCGTAACGAACCTGGTCGCCAGGGCGACGGCGCGGGCCGACGAACTCACGCCGCCGGAGCTGGTCGCCGGAGGCGCGCGGCTCGTCCGGTTGGCCGCCGCGTGCCGACCCCGGTGGATCGCCGTGGTCGGGGTGACCGCGTACCGGCTGGCGTTCGACCAGCGACGGGCGCTCGTCGGACCCCGACCCGAGAGCCTCGGTGGTGCGAGGCTCTGGGTGCTGCCCAACCCGAGCGGGGCTCAATGCCCACTACCAGCTCGACCGGCTCGTCGCCGAGTTCGACCGGCTGCGGCAGGCGGTGGCGGCCGAACCGCCACGGTAGGCGACTACTGGTGGCGGGCCATCCGCTCGCGGATCAGCTGACCGAACAGGCCGGCCGGTTGTCCGCAGTCGAGACACTGAAGGCCTTCGTCGAGACGTGGCCCTCCGCACTGGGCGCACCGGCCCCGGTCGCGGGGATCGTGGTACGACCGCAGGGCGGCGCAGAGCGCCGCAGCCACCGACTCGGTCAGTACGACAGGGTCGGCGTCGCCGACGCGAACCGCCACGCCAGCCGACCGGACCGGTGCCGGATCGAGCGGGGCCAGCCGCTGCGCGAACTCGTGCAGTGCCGCCGCGACCTCAACCTCCAGCTCCACCGGCCCAGCATAGTGGACGGCGGACCGCTATCCGGCGGCACCGCCCGGCGGCGGGGGCAGGTCCTGGTCGGTCGGGAAGGCGCGACCCGACCCGGCCGTCACCGGATCCAACCCGGTGTCGTCGAGGTACGGAGTCGGTGAGTCGGCCACCGCGAACTGGGTGCGGTACAGCTCGGCGTACAGCCCGCCGGCGGCGATCAGCTCGGCGTGCCGGCCGCGCTCGACAATCCGGCCCTCGTCGAGGACGAGGATCTGGTCCGCGTCGCGCACCGTCGACAGCCGGTGCGCGATGACCAGGGCGGTACGGCCGGTCAGCGCGACCGACAGGGCGCGCTGCACCGCCGCCTCGGACTCCGAGTCGAGGTGGGCGGTGGCCTCGTCGAGGATGACGATCGACGGCGCCTTGAGCAGCAGCCGGGCGATGGCAATCCGCTGTTTCTCACCACCGGAGAAGCGGTAGCCGCGCTCCCCGACCACCGTGTCCAGCCCGTCCGGCAGGGCCCGGACCAGCTCCTCGACCTGCGCGCCGCGCAGCGCCGCCCACAGCTCGTCGTCGGTGGCGTCCGGCCGGGCGTACCGCAGGTTCTCCGCGATCGTCTCGTGGAACAGGTGGGAGTCCTGGGTGACCACCCCGATGGTGTCGCGCAGCGAGTCGAGTGTCGCGTCGCGCACGTCCACCCCGCCGACCCGGATCTCGCCGTCGGTCACGTCGTACACCCGGGAGACCAGCATTGCGGTGGTGCTCTTGCCGGCGCCGGACGGGCCGACCAGGGCGACCAGCTGCCCCGGCTCGACGCTGAACGACACCCCGCGCAGCACCGGCTCGGAGACGGTCCGGTCGAGCGTCGCGACATCCTCCAGCGAGGCCAGCGAGATCTCGGCGGCGCTGGGGTACCGAAACCGGACGTCGCGGAACTCCAGCCGGCTGGATCCGGGCGGCACGACGACGGCGTCCGGACGCTCGGCGATCGACGGGGCGAGGTCGAGCACCTCGAACACCCGGTCGAAGGAGACCAACGCGCTCATCACGTCGACCCGCACGTTGCTCAACGCGGTCAGCGGCCCGTAGAGGCGGGTGAGCAGCAGAGCCAGGGTCACCACGGTGCCGGCGCTGACCGCGCCGGTGACCGCCAGCCAACCGCCGAGTCCGTAGGTGAGCGCCTGGGCGAGCGAGGCGACCAGCAGCATCGCCACGAAGAAGGTACGCGAGTACATCGCCGACTGGATGCCGATCTCCCGGACCCGGTCGGCCCGCTCGGCGAACCGGCGTGCCTCGACCTCGGGCTGGCCGAAGAGCTTGACCAGTAGCGCGCCGGCGACCCCGAACCGCTCGGTCATCGTGGCGTTCATCTTGGCGTCGAGATCGTACGATTCCCGGGTGATCTCCGCGAGCCGCTTGCCGACCCGGCGGGCCGGCACGATGAAGATCGGCAGCAGCACCAGGGACAGCGCGGTGATCTGCCAGGACAGGGTGAACATCACCGCGGCGGTGAGCACCAGTTGGATGACGTTGCTGACCACACCGGACAACGTCGAGGTGAAGGCACGCTGGGCGCCGATCACGTCGTTGTTGAGCCGGCTGACCAGCGCGCCGGTCTGGGTCCGGGTGAAGAACTGCAACGGCATCCGCTGCACATGGTCGAAGACCCGGGTCCGCAGGTCCAGGATGATGCCCTCACCGATCCGGGCGGCGTACCAGCGTTGGGCCAGGGAGAGCAGGGCGTCCACCACGGCGAGCGCGGCGATCAGCAGGGCCAGCCGGACCACGGTCGCGCCGGCGTCGGCGCGACCGGCGGTGATCGTGTTCACCACGTCGCCGGCGAGGACCGGGGTGGCGACCCCGATGCCGGCCGCCAGCACGACGGTGACCAGGAAGACGGTGATGTCCCGCCGGTACGGGCGGGCGAAGGCGACGATCCGCCGGGTGGTTCCCCTGCTGACCCGGTGGGAACGCAGCTGGTCGCCGTCGCGCATCGAGCGCAGCATGCCCCAGCCGGCCCCCATGCCACCCATCCCACCGGATCCAGCCATCGGCACCCGCCACCTTCGTCTCGCCACCGTCGCGGGTACCAGTGTCCCGGACACCTACGACAACAGTTCAGGTAACTGGCGTCTTCCCGTTGGAGCCTTACTGTCCGACCCGGCGGCTACCGGAAGGCGGGTTAGTGCTCCGGCCTGCAGGCCGGGGGTGAAGGACCGCGCCGGGAGGGCCGCCATGGCCCGAGCAGTGCCCTAACCCGGCCGGTTCTGCCGCTGGCTCCACCACTCGTAGGGCACCAGCACGGCGCGCGGCTCCCCGGACTTGGTGATGATCGTGTGCTGGCCTACGTAGTGGGCGGCGTCGACCAGTTTCCCTAGTTCGGGCCGGGCGGCGCGGGCACCGATGGTCTGCGGCCCTCCCCGACCACGCGATGGTCGCGGCGGTCACGACAGCGAGGCCGCCACCTGAACGACCTGCCAGTTCCCCACCCATAAGCGGTGGGAAGAGCGCCGACAAGGCCGTTTCCAGCAGGGTCAGGCCACAAAGGCCGACAACGTGGTCGCTCTCCCCAACAGCAAACCAGCTTGCCGCATCCCGGCCACAAGCGGCAAGCCCATCACCATGCCCGTCAACCACGTGTCCCGGCTCCGCCGGGACGCTGCCGCACACGTGGTCAAGGTCCGAGTTTCGTCTCAGCGGTGTACGTCGAGGACCTCGCTGTTGCTGGATCGGGTCGTACAAGGCTGGCCAAGTCGGTGCACGACGCCGGCTGGGCGCAGTTCACGACCGGGACGTCAACGCCGCACGCAACATCAAGGCCGCCGGACGGCGGACTTCAACGACCGTGGAGCGCAGGTAAGACCGGCACCCGTGCCGGCACCGCGCCGAGAAGCGGTAACCCACCGGAGTTCACCCCTTCGGGGTGTAGCAGACCGGAATCCCTCTTTCTTCAGGAAGAGGAGGACGTCAATCGCCGGCTCCGGTCAGGTCCCGGATCCGTCGGGTCTGTGCCTCCCGCTCGGCGCGTAGCTGGGCGGCGGGGGTGCGGTCGGTGGCTCCGGCGAGCAGGGCCTTGATCTCGACGACCGCGTCGCGGGGCCCGGCCAGCACGGCCGCGACCAGGTCGGCGACTGCCGGGGCCAGTTCCGTCGCGGGCACCACCAGGTTGGCCAGCCCGAGCCGATCGGCCTCGGCCGCGTCGAGCCAGCGACCGGTGACACAGATCTCCAGGGCGCGGGCGTAGCCGACCAGGTCGACGAGTCGCCGGGTGCCGCCGAGGTCCGGCACCAGGCCGAGGGTCACCTCTGCCATCCGCAACCGGGCGTCGTCGGCCAGGACGCGCAGGTCGCAGCCGAGGGCAAGCTGGAATCCGGCGCCGACGGCCGGCCCCTGCACGGCGGCGACGCTGATCACGTCGGGGCGTGCCAGCCAGGTGAAGGCCTCCTGGTACTCGGCGATCCGGGCAGCGCACTCGTCCGGCGGCAGGGCAGCCAACGGCGGCGGGGCCGGATCGTCACCGGGCGGACGGTCGCCAGGCGAGTCGGCTCGCGAATGGTCGGTCGCGGCGAGATCCGCATCGGTGCTACCCGCAACGCTGGGATCGAGCAGTGCCTGGATCGCGCCCCGGTCGAGGCCGGCGGAGAAGGCCCGACCGGCGCCGCGGACCACCACGACGCGAACGTCGCCACGCAACTCCCGGCCGATGCCGCGCAGCGCCCGCCACATCTGTGGGGTTTGAGCGTTGAGCACGTCGGGCCGGTCCAACGTCACCGTCGCGACCGGCCCGTCGTAGTCGAGTCGTACGCCACCGGACACGGTCAACGAGGGCCCTTACCGTGACAGCGGGGTACGGGTCGCAACTGGATCGTCACCCCTTCTTGCGACGCCGAGCGCCGCCACGCTGGCGTAGTTGCACGCCGGACTCGGTGAGCACCCGGTGGACGAACCCGTACGAGCGGCCGGTGGAGGCCGCAAGGGCGCGGATGCTCTCGCCGGATGTATACCGCTTGACCAGGTCCTTGGCCAGGGTCTGACGCTCGGCTCCGACGATCCGGCGACCCTTCTCGGTGGTGGCGGCTGTGCCGGTGGCTGCCATGTTGATTCCTCACGTCCCAGACTGTGCGGTTCGATGCGGTCCCACCTATTAGACCGCCTCCAACGATCATGCGCCAGATATCAACTGTTCGCCAACCGACACGCACGACCCTGTCAGTTACCCGATACGGTGCCGCCGAGCAATCCCACCGGCATGCTGGCAGCCCTTCGCCGACCCTCACCCGGCGCACCTGTTCATACAATTCACGCTATCCGATAATGACGTTCACCGATGCGGCATCGCCCGGGCCGGGCTGCCGGACGGACCGCGCCCTCATGCAAGTTCCACGAGTTCGAGCAGGTCGTCGCTCCACGCATCCTCGTCTCCGTCGGGCAGGAGAATCGCCCGGTCCGGTTTGAGAGCCAGCACCGCACCCGGATCATGGGTCACCAGGACGATGGCTCCGGGATACCGGGCGATGGCATCGAGAACCTGTTCACGGCTGACCGGATCCAGGTTGTTGGTCGGCTCGTCGAGCAGCAATACGTTCGCCCCCGAACAGACCAGCGTGGCCAACGCGAGCCGGGTTTTCTCCCCGCCCGAGAGCACCCCGGCCGGTTTGTTCACGTCCTCACCGCTGAACAGGAACGCACCGAGAATCTTTCGCAGGTCGGTGTCCGCCTGGTCGATCGCCGCACTGCGCATGTGGTCGAGCACCGAACGCTCCACGTCCAAGGTCTCATGCTCCTGCGCGTAGTAGCCGATCCGCAGCCCGTGCCCGGGCCGCACCGCCCCGGAATCCGGCTCGACCAGACCACCGAGAATCCGCAGCAACGTCGTCTTACCGGCACCGTTCAGCCCGAGGATCGCCACCCGGGAGCCACGGTCGACCGCCACGTCGACCCCGGAGAAGATCTCCAACGATCCGTACGACTTCGACAGCCCCGCCGCCGTCAACGGCGTCTTGCCGCACGGGGCCGGGCTGGGCAACCGGACCTTGGCCACCTTGTCAGCGACCCGCTCGTCCTCCAGACCGGCGAGCAGTTTCTCCGCCCGCCGGGCCATGTTCTGCGCGGCCACCGTCTTGGTGGCCTTGGCCCGCATCTTGTCGGCCTGGGCGAGTAGCGCCCCGGCCTTTTTCTCCGCGTTCGCCCGTTCCCGGCGGCGGCGCCGCTCGTCGGTCTCCCGCTGCTGCTGGTACGCCGCCCAGCCGACGTTGTAGACGTCCACAACCGAGCGGGTGGCGTCGAGAAACCAGACCTTGTTGACCACCGCGCCCAGCAGGTCCACATCGTGACTGATCACCACCAGCCCGCCCTTGTGCCCGGCTAGGAAGCCACGCAGCCAGGTGATCGAGTCGGCGTCCAGGTGGTTGGTCGGCTCGTCGAGCAGCAGGATGCCGCCGCCGTTCTCGGCCGCGTCCCGGAACAGGATCCTGGCCAGCTCGATACGGCGACGCTGACCGCCGGAGAGCGTCCCGATCGGCTGGCTCAGCACCCGGTCCGGCAGACCCAGGTTGGCGCAGATCCGGGCCGCCTCCGCCTCCGCGGCGTACCCGCCGAGGGAGGCGAACTGGTCCTCCAGGGTGCCGTAGCGGCGAACCAGACGCTCGTCGGTGCCGCCCTGTGCCAACTGCTGCTCGAGTTCGTTCATTTGCGACATCAGCCGGTCCAGGCCGCGGGCCGACAGCACCCGGTCGCGGGCGGTCACATTCAGGTCGCCGGTTCGCGGGTCCTGCGGGAGATAACCGACCGCGCTGCGCCGGTCGAGCTGTCCCGCGTACGGTAGGCCCTCGCCGGCCAGCACCTTCAGCGTGGTGGTCTTGCCGGCACCGTTGCGGCCGACCAGACCGATCCGGTCGCCGGGCTGCACCCGTAGGGTGGTGTCGGACAGCAGGATCCGCGAGCCCGCGCGCAGTTCCAGGCCGGTAGCGGTGATCATTGATAGCTCACTCCTGAGATCGGAAGCTGACTCGCGGACACGACAAGACGCCGACCGGACCTTCTGTCCGTCGGCGTGGGGCGGTTCAGCCTTCGCAGAGCAGCACGGCCCTATCCTACCGGCGGTCAGTACCGGCACCCCAGTCGGTTTCGCAGCGAGATCATCGACGGCGACGTGGATCGAAGGCATCCGGCGATCCATCCCCGACGGTCTCGCGGAACATCAGCTGACCAAGCGGTACGCGGCGCACCGCCAGCCTGGTGGACCGGCCTGACCGAATCGGGGAACTTGTCCGCCAACGGGGTGATGCACCACGCCGACAGGGATGTTAGGCACATCAGGCGCGCGTAACGATCATTTGACTCCCTGGAGACGACACTCATGCTGCCCGGTGGGATGATGCCCATAACCCAGCTGATCGCGATGATCCGCAGCACTCCGCCGCGACAGGCCGTCGGGTTGCTGGCAGCCATGCCGGCCGACCGGATCCCGGTGGCAGTCGCCGAGCTGACGACCTCTGACCTGGTCCGGCTGCTCCCAGCTGCCAGCGACGACCTACAGTCGCGGTTGATGGGTCTGCTCAGCACCGATCAGCTGGCCGACCTGGCCCGAGCCATGCCGATCCCCGACGCGGTGGCGATGCTCAATCAGCTTCCGGCCGAGCAGGTGCACACGGTGGCCGACCGACTGCCGCAGCCCACCGTCGCTGCCCTGCTCACCGCGATGCCCGCGGACCGACAAACCGATATGCTGTCGGTGATGCGTCCGCAACAGGCGCAGGCGGCCTGGGCCGGCACCTACCAACGGGAGGTGGCCCAGGCGCTCGCCCGGGCCAACGCCGAGGTGAGCATCCCGGCGAACGCCCCGCCGGGAATCGTGCTGGTTCAGATCTTCGGCTGGCAGATCACCGTGGCCGCCCGCCGCGACGACGACGGGCGGGTGGCGGTACGCGACGCCGAGGACGCGGCGTACCGCATGCGCGCCAACGCGGCGCTCGCGGTGACCGACTACCAGCCGGCCGCCGACGTACTTAATTACTGCGACGAGGCCCGCCGGCAGGGGCGCCCGATCAGCGCGGTCAGCTGGGTCGACGACCGGCACGACGGTTTCCTCAAACGGGCCCTGGTCAGCCTGGTGCACTGACGGGCCGCGCCGCCGCCGGCCGAACGTGACGGTCGGCGGCGACGCGGGTACCGTCAGACGTTGAAGCCGAGCGCCCGCAACTGGTCCCGGCCCTCGTCAGTAATCTTGTCGGGCCCCCACGGTGGCATCCACACCCAGTTGATCCGGATGTCGGACACCAGTCCGCCACCGGGTCCAGTGGTCAACGCGGTACGGGCCTGCTCCTCGATCACGTCGGTCAGCGGGCAGGCCGCGCTGGTCAACGTCATGTCCAGGGTGGCGACGTTGTCATCGTCGACGTGTACGCCGTACACCAAGCCGAGATCGACCACGTTGATGCCCAGCTCCGGGTCGACGACGTCCTTCATCGCCTCCTCGATGTCAGCGATCGCCGGCTGGCCGACGCTCGCCGCCGCGGCCGTACCGCCGTCGGCGGGCTCCGTCGCCTGCGTCGCCCCGGTCATGGTCTCTTCGGCACTCACTGCTTCACCTCCGGGCTCGCACCCACACCGGCGCGCGCCGCGGCGTCCTTGAAGGCCATCCACGGCAGCAACGCACACTTCACCCGGGCCGGATAGCGCGCCACACCAGCGAACGCCACCCCGTCACCCAGCACATCCTCATCCGGCTCGACCTCGCCGCGGCCGGACACCAGCGCCACGAAGGCGCCGTGCACCGCCAACGCCTCGCCCACCGGCCGACCGTCGACCAGCTCGTACAGCACACTCGCCGAGGCCTGGCTGATCGAGCAGCCCTGACCGTCGTGCGACACCCCGACCCGGGTGTCGCCACCCAGACTCACCCGTACGGTGATCTCGTCGCCGCAGGTCGGGTTGACGTGGTGTGCCTCCGCCGCGTACGGCTCGCGCAGACCACGCCCCTGCGGACGCTTGTAGTGGTCCAGGATGATCTCCTGGTACAGCTGGTCGAGCTCCATCAGTCGAAGACCTTCCGCGCCTTCTCCAGACCGCGCACCAGCGCGTCGACCTCGCCGGTCGTGGTGTAGAGGTAGAACGAGGCCCGAGTGGTCGCCGGGACGCCGTAGCGCACGCAGACCGGCCGGGCGCAGTGATGCCCGACCCGCACCTGCACCCCCTGGGCATCGAGAATCTGGCCCACGTCGTGTGGATGGATCCCGTCCACCGCGAACGAGACCGTGCCACCCCGCCCGTGTGGCCCGGGCGGGCCGACGATCCGCAGCCCCGGCACGGTGGCCAGAGCTTCCAGGGCGTACGCGGTCATCCGCTGCTCGTGCGCGGCGACCGCCGGCATGCCCAACCCGGAGAGGTAGTCGACGGCGGCACCGAGGCCGACTGCCTGGGCGATCGGCGGGGTGCCGGCCTCGAACCGGGCCGGTGGAGCGGCGAACGTGGACCCGCTCATCGCCACCGTCTCGATCATCGAGCCGCCGCCGAGCACCGGTGGCATCGCGGCGAGCAGCGCGGCGCGGCCCCACAGCACCCCGATCCCGGTCGGACCGCACATCTTGTGCCCGGTGAAGACGATGAAGTCGGCGTCCAGCGCGGCGACGTCGACCGGGCGGTGCGGAACCGACTGCGAGCAGTCCAGCAGCAGCAGCGCACCGACCTCGCGGACCCGCCGGGTGATCGCAGTGAGGTCGTTGACCGTGCCGAGGATGTTCGACATGTGTACCAGCGAGACCAGTTTGGTCCGCTCGGTGACCAGTTCGTCCAGCTGCGACTCGTCCAGCCGACCGTCCTCGGTCAGCCCGAACCAGCGCAGCGTCGCGCCGGTGCGTTCGCAGAGCAGCTGCCACGGCACGATGTTCGAGTGGTGCTCCATCTCAGAGATCACCACCTCGTCGCCGGGGCCGAGCCGGAAACGGGGGTCGGCCCCGATCGCGGCGCCCGTCGAGGCGTTGGAGAACGCGTACGCGACCAAGTTGATCGCCTCGGTGGAGTTCTTGGTGAAGACCACCTCGTCCGGGCTGCCCGCGTTGACGAACGCGGCCAGCTTGGCTCGGGCGCTCTCGTACGCCTCGGTTGACTCGGTGCCGAGAGTGTGCACCGAGCGGGCGACGTTGGCATTGTGCGACTGGTAATAGTCGGTCAGCGCGTCGAGCACCTGGCGCGGCTTGTGCGAGGTGTTGGCGCTGTCCAGGTAGACCAGCGGATGCCCGTTGACCTCCCGACCGAGGATCGGGAAGTCGGCCCGGACGGCGTCAACGTCCAGAGCGGACGGACCGTCCGGCGTCGGCGTGTCCCGGGGGATGGCTATGGTGCTCATCGGCTCGACGCCGCCCTTCTGCACGCGGGGTGATAGTGAGTCTCAGGCCGAGGCCGCGCCGGCACCCGCGACGTACCGCTCGTAGCCTTCGGCTTCCAGCTTCTCAGCCAGCTCCGGGCCGCCCTCCTCGACGATGCGTCCGCCGACGAAGACATGCACGAAGTCGGGCTTGATGTAGCGCAGGATCCGGGTGTAGTGGGTGATCAGCAGCAGGCCGGTCTCCCCGGTGGAGCGGACCCGGTTGACCCCTTCGCTGACCACCCGCAGGGCGTCGATGTCGAGCCCGGAGTCGGTCTCGTCAAGAATGGCCATCTTCGGCTTGAGCAGCTCCAGCTGCACGATTTCGTGCCGCTTCTTCTCCCCACCGGAGAAACCCTCGTTGACGTTGCGCTGCGCGAACGCCGGGTCCATCTGCAGCCGCTCCATGGCCCCGCGCAGCTCACCGGCCCAGGTACGCAGCTTCGGCGCGGCGCCGTCGACAGCGGTCTTGGCAGTACGCAGGAAATTCGCCACCGAGACGCCGGGCACCTCCACCGGGTACTGCATGGCGAGGAACAACCCGGCGCGGGCCCGCTCATCGACCGACATGGCCAGCACATCCGCACCGTCGAGCAGCACCTCCCCGCCGGTGATCTCGTACTTGGGGTGCCCGGCGATCGAGTACGCCAGCGTCGACTTGCCGGAGCCGTTCGGGCCCATGATGGCGTGTGTCTCCCCCGACCGGATGGTCAGCGTCACCCCGGCCAGGATCGGCTTGAGCTCGCCTTCCGGCAGCTTGACCGAAACCTGCAGGTCACGGATATCCAGAACGCTCATGGTGCGGTCACTCCATTGCTCGGCGTCAGACTGACGTAGATGTCGCCGTCGCGGATCTCGACGGGGAAGACGGGTACGGGTTCGGTGGCGGGCAGCCCGGTCGGCTCACCGGTGCGCAGATCAAAGCGCGAACCGTGCAGCCAGCACTCCAACGTGCAGCCGTCCACCTCGCCTTCGGAGAGGGCGACCGCGGCGTGCGAGCACTCGTCGTACACCGCGTGGAAGGAGTCCTCGTCGGTGTGCACCAGGGCGATCTGCGTACCGTCGATGTCGGCGCTGACCGCCGTCCCCTTCGGGATCTCGGCGGTGGCGCAGACCCGGATCAGGTCGGACATGCTCAGCGGGTCCCCTCGGTGACCGCACCGGGCTGGCCGGGCTGGCCGGGCACGGTCGGTGGTGCCGCCACGTCGGCGGTGCGCGGCGCGACCGCGCCGGCCTCGACACGCCGCAGCCGCTGCTCGATCGCGTCGCCGAGCCGGTCGCGCAGCTCGGCCACCGGGATCTTGTCGACCAGCTCGGCGAAGAACCCGCGGACCACCAGCTTGCGCGCCTCGGCCTCCGGGATGCCCCGGGCCATCAGGTAGAACAGTTGCTCGTCGTCGAACCGGCCGGTGGCGCTGGCGTGCCCGGCCCCGGCCACCTCGCCGGTCTCAATCTCCAGGTTGGGCACCGAGTCGGCCCGGGCGCCGTCGGTCAGCACCAGGTTCCGATTGATCTCGTACGTGTCGGTGCCGGTGGCCTCGGCGCGGATCAGTACGTCGCCGACCCAGACGGTGTGCGCGCCGTCGCCCTGCAGCGCCCCCCGGTAGCCGACGTTGCTGCGGCAGTCCGGCACGGTGTGGTCCACCAGCTGCCGGTGCTCCAGGTGCTGGCCGGCGTCGGCGAAGTAGAGCCCGAACAGCTCGGCGTCGCCGCCCCGGCCGGTGTACTCGACGCTGGTGAACTGGCGTACCAGGTCACCGCCGAGGGTGACCTGGATGTGCGTGACCCGGGCGTCGCGGCCGAGCCGGAACTTCAGATGCTGCGCCTGCACCGCGTCGGATGCCCAGTCGGCGATGGTGACCAGGGTCAGCGTCGCACCGTCACCGACGAGCACTTCGACGTTGTCGGCCAGGGTGGTCGAGCCGACCTGGTCGAACACCAGGGTCACCTCGGCGAACCGGCCGACGTCGACCAGGGTGTGCCCGTACGCGATCTGGTCCGTCCCGGTGCCGAGCACCCGGACCACGGCCGGCTCGGCCGGGGTGGCCTCCGGTGCGACCTCCACCAGCAGGACCTCGGAGCACCCGGTGTAGGCCAGAGCGCTGATTCGGTCGAACGGGGTCAGTACACCGCCCATCCGTCGGTCGGTGCGGTCGACCTGACCCGCTGTCACCCCGGCGGGCAGATCGGCGTACTCGTACCGGACCGAGCCGCTGGCCGCCGGAGTCCCGGTGGCCAGTCCCCGCATCCGCTTGAGCGGGGTGAAGCGCCACTCCTCCTCCAGGCCGGTGAGGGCCGGGAAGTCGGCGACATCGTACGAGCGCAACGCCTGCGACTTGGTCTTGGGCGGCGCGGAGGCCTGAATAGTCATCTCTTCCTGTTCTCGGCGGTGTCGGTGGGGCGGTGTCTCGGGCGGGTCAGCCGACCGCGCCCTCCATCTGCAGCTCGATCAGCCGGTTCAGCTCGAGGGCGTACTCCATCGGGAGTTCCTTGGCGATCGGCTCGATGAAGCCCCGGACGATCATGGCCATCGCCTCGTCCTCGCTCAGACCCCGGCTCATCAGGTAGAACAGCTGGTCGTCACTGACCTTGGAGACGGTCGCCTCGTGCCCCATGGCGACGTCGTCCTCGCGGATGTCGACGTAGGGGTAGGTGTCCGACCGGGAGATCGCGTCAACCAGCAGCGCGTCGCACTTCACCGTCGACCGGCTGTGCTGCGAGCCCTCCAGCACCTGGACCAGCCCACGGTAGGAGGTGCGCCCGCCGCCGCGGGCGATCGACTTGGAGACGATCGTCGAGGAGGTGTGCGGTGCCGCGTGCACCATCTTCGCGCCGGCGTCCTGGTGCTGCCCCTCGCCAGCCATCGCCACCGAGAGCACCTCGCCCTTGGCGTGCTCACCGGTCATGAACACGGCCGGGTACTTCATGGTGACCTTGGAACCGATGTTGCCGTCGATCCACTCCATGGTGGCGCCGGCGTGGCAGACGGCCCGCTTGGTGACCAGGTTGTAGACGTTGTTCGACCAGTTCTGGATGGTCGTGTAGCGGCAGCGGGCGTTCTTTTTCACCACGATCTCGACCACCGCGCTGTGCAGCGAGTCGGAGGAGTAGATCGGCGCGGTGCAGCCCTCGACGTAGTGCACGTAGGCACCCTCGTCGACGATGATCAGGGTCCGCTCGAACTGGCCCATGTTCTCCGTGTTGATCCGGAAGTAGGCCTGCAGCGGGATCTCCACGTGCACGCCCTTCGGCACGTAGATGAACGATCCACCGGACCAAACCGCCGTGTTCAGCGCGGCGAACTTGTTGTCGCCGACCGGGATCACGGTGCCGAAGTACTCCTTGAAGATGTCCTCGTGCTCCCGCAGCGCGGTGTCGGTGTCGAGGAACACCACGCCCTGCTCCTCCAGGTCCTCACGGATCTTGTGGTAGACCACCTCGGACTCGTACTGGGCCGCGACGCCAGCGATCAGCCGCTGCTTCTCCGCCTCCGGGATGCCCAGCTTGTCGTAGGTGTTCTTGATCTCCTCGGGCAGGTCCTCCCAGCTGGCGGCCTGCTGCTCGGTGGAGCGGACGAAGTACTTGATGTTGTCGAAGTCAATTCCGGTGAGGTCGGCACCCCAGGCCGGCATGGGCTTGCGGCCGAACAGCCGCAGCCCTTTGAGCCGCAGGTCGAGCATCCACTGCGGCTCGTTCTTCTTGGCGGAGATGTCACGCACCACCGCCTCGTTGAGCCCGCGCTGGGCGGCGGCGCCGGCCACGTCGCGGTCGGCCCAGCCGTACTCGTACCGGCCGAGGGCCGCGAGGTGCTCCTCCTGGGAGATGGGCGCGACGGTCTGCTCGGTCATCTATCTGTCCTCACAGTGCTGGTGACGTGGTCGGTGGAAACATTGATGGCAACGGTCGGGGTGCCGCCGGCCCGTCTCGGGTCTGGAATGTGCGTGGTGCACACCCCGTCGCCGTGAGCGATGGTGGCCAGCCGCTGCACGTGGGTGCCGATCAGGCGGGAGATCACCGCAGTCTCAGCCTCGCACAGCTGCGGAAACTCGGCAGCCACATGGGCCACGGGACAGTGGTGCTGGCACAACTGCCCCCCGGAGGCGATCGTGGATGCGTTGGCAGCGTAGCCCTCGGCGCTGAGTGCGGCGGCGAGAGCTTCGGCGCGGGCGATCGGGTCCGCACCGGCATCGTCGATCGCCGCCCGGCACCGCGCCTCCAGCCCGGCGACCTGAGCCGCCGCGAACGCCTCGAGCTCCGCCTCGCCGCCGTGACCGGCAATCCAGCGCAGCGCGGCGGCGGCCATACTGTCGTAGCGGTAACGCCCGTGCCGGGACCGGGCGTCGTCGCTGAGCCGGAAGACCTTGGCCGGCCGACCGCGTCGTCGACGGGCCCGGGTGACCGCGTCCCGGGTCACCACGTCGCCGTCGGCGAGCATCGCGTCCAGGTGTCGGCGGATCGCGGCCGGGCTCAGCCCGAGCTCGTCACCGAGCTGAGCGGCGGTCGCCGCCCCCCGCTCCAGCAGCAGCGCGACCAGGCGGTCCCGGGTACGCCCGTCCGGGCCGGCAGCGACCGCACCGGTCGCCGACCCGCCCTCTGGAAGGCCCACCCTGTTTTTCACTACGCCAACGTTACGTATTTCAGCGGTCGGCCGCAAACGCGCCCCCGGGTGATCCACCGCACCGAGCCTGACCGCCACCGCGACCAGCACGGCGAAGCCTTGCCGCAGTCGGCCGGCGGCACCGCAGGGCTGTGGTACCGGCGGCACCGCACAGTTGTGGTATCCGCCATATCGGTACGATTGCCGCCGTGCCCGTCTCCCCGTCCGGTCGACTGTCCGCCGGCCCCGCCCTGCTCCGGCGGCTCGCGCTCGCCTCACTGGTGGCCAACGTCGCGATCGTGCTGACCGGGGGCGGCGTGCGGCTCACCGGGTCCGGGCTCGGCTGCCCGACCTGGCCGCGCTGCACCGACGACTCCTACGTCACCACGCCGGAGATGGGCGTGCTCGGCATCATCGAGTTCGGCAACCGGGTCCTCGGCATCCTGGTCGGCATGATCGCGCTCGCCACCCTGCTGGCGGTGCTGCGGTCCCGGCCACGCCGGTTGGACCTGCGCGGACCGGCCCTCGGCGTTCTAGGTCTGGTGATCCTGCAGGGCCTGATCGGCGGGGTCAGCGTCCGGGTGCAGCTCAACCCCTGGGTGGTGGCGCTGCATTTCATGCTGTCGATGGTCGCCGTAGCGGTGGCGTACGGATTGTGGCGACGGGTACGCGCCGGCGGCCGCACCACCCGCGACGTGGTGGCCCGGCCGCTGCGCCAGTTGGCCCTCGTGATCACCGCCGTGAGCTTCGGGGTGCTGGTGCTCGGCACCGTGGTGACCGGCAGCGGCCCGCACGCCGGTGACCCGGACGCCGGGCGCACCGGGCTGGATCCGCAGGCCATGTCCCAGCTGCACGCCGACTCGGTCACCCTGCTGATCGGGTTGTCGGTCGCCTGGTGGTTCGCGTTGCGCGCGGTCGGCGCACCCCGACCGGCGGTCCGCGCGGCCGCCGTGCTCGTCGTCGTGGAGATCGCCCAGGGACTGATCGGCGTGGTGCAATACCTCACCGACCTGCCGGTCGCGCTGGTCAGCGCGCACATGCTCGGCGCGTGTCTGGTGTGGCTGGCCACCCTCGGCGTGCTCTGGTCGACCCGGACCCGGGAGCCGACCGGGCCGGATTCAGCCGCTACCAGGGTGGTTTCTGACGACGGCAACGAGCGCCCCCTGGCCAGAGCGCAACCTTAAGATCACCAACCGTTGAAGACGGTTGAAGACGGCAGACCTATCCCCATAGCGGAGAGTACCGGTGAGGCTACGCCTGTGCCGGGGCACAACCACCGGCACGACGAACCGGGCGCGGCAGTGACGGTCCCCCCGTGCCGTGGCTGCCGCGCCCCTGGTCGGTTCCCTGCCTGGACCAGACCCGCGTAGCGGTACCCCGGACGATCCTCCGTCACCGCACGCGCACTCCCGCGTTTTCCTGACTGACCCACTTTCGGAGTTCCCGCGTGTCTACCTCCCGAACGAGCCGGTCCGGCACCGTCGCCGCGACGTTGGCCCGGTCCCGCCTGGGCGTACCCCAGGTGTTGTTCTTCGTTCTCGCCGCCGCCGCGCCCCTGACCGTGGTGGCCGGCGGCGCCAGCACCGGCTATGCCGTCACCGGCACCACCGCGGTGCCGGTCGCCTACCTGCTCATCGCGGTGGTGATGGCGGTCTTCGCCGTCGGCTACGTGGCGATGAGCCGGCACGTCGTCAACGCCGGCGCGATGTACAGCTACGTAGCGCACGGTCTCGGCCGGATCCCCGGCATCGCGGCGGCGTTCGTCGCCGTCGTCGCGTACAACGCGATGCAGATCGGGCTGTACGGCGCCTTCGGCGTGGTTGCCGCCGAGGTACTCGCCGTCGCCGGTGCCACCGTGCCGTGGTGGCTCTGCGCGCTGGCCGGCTGGGCCCTGGTGACCGCGCTCGGCCTGGCCCGCGTCGACCTCAACGGCCGGATCCTGGCCGGCCTGCTGCTGGCCGAGCTCGCGGTCATCATCGGCTACAGCATCGTCATGGTCGGCCACCCCGCCGACGGTGCCGCCGCGGCGGGTCTCGACCCCCGCCAGCTGCTCACCCCGGGGGTGGCGGCGATGCTGGTCGGCGGCATAGCCGGTTTCGTCGGTGTCGAGGCCGGCACGGTGTTCGCCGAGGAGACCCGGGATCCGCGTCGTACGGTCGCCCGGGCCACCTACCTGGCGGTGACGATCGCCGGAGTCTGCTACGCGGGTTCCGCCTGGACGATGGCGGTGGCGGCCGGCCCGAACGACGTCGTCGCCCAGGCCCGCGAGCACGGCACCGAATTGATGTTCGTGCTGGTCGACCCGCACATCGGCACGACGCTCGTGGACGCCGGCCGGTTGTTGTTCCTGACCAGCCTGTTCGCCGCGCTGCTCGCGTTCCACAACACCGTTGCCCGGTACCTGTTCGCCCTCGGGCGGGAACGGGTGCTGCCGGCGGCGCTCGGCCGGACGAACCGGCGGACCGGCGCGCCGAAGCTTGGCTCGCTGGTGCAGAGCGGGCTGGCCGTCGCGGTGATCGTGGCGTACGCGGCGACCGGCCTGGATCCCATCACCCACCTGTTCTTCTGGGTGACCGTCACCGGTGGGCTCGGCGTGCTGATCCTGATGACCGTGACCTCGCTCGCGGTGATCGGCTACTTCCGCCGCGACCCGCGTGGCGAGTCGGCCTGGCGGCGACTGGTCGCGCCGGGCGCGGCCACCGGCGCGCTCGGGCTGATCCTCATCGGCACCGTCACCAGCTTCGGTGACCTGCTCGGCATCGGCGCGTCCCCGCTGCGCTGGTGGTTCCCGGCCGGGTACGCCCTGGCCGCGCTGGCTGGCGTCGGCTGGGCGCTCTGGCTGCGCGCCAGGTGCCCGCAGACGTACCGGACGATCGGCTGGGGCGCCGACAGCGGCACCGCGCTACCGGTGCCACCGGCACCCGTCCGGCCGCCGGCCCACGTCTAGTCGCGTCTAGCCGCCGACCAGCCGGACGTCCAGCCGCAGGTTGCCGCGGCGGACAACGAGCGAGACCCGGGCGTAACCGCCCGGGTCTCGCTCGGCTCTGATTCTCCAGCTGACGGACCGCTCGTCCAGTCACGCAACTGGTCGTCGTTCGTTGTGCAGGACGGGAACGGGCTGGTCAGCGCGCCAGACTGCGACGCGACATCGACCGCCACAGGTCGTTGCTGGGTCGCATCTGATCCATCAGCTCCCGCTCCCACTCGTTCTCAATCTCGACCCCCGCCTTGAGGCAGGCGGCGCGGGCCACGTCGGTGCCGTCAGCGAACTGGTCGCCCCAGGCGCCGTCCTCCCCCACCAGGACGATCCGTGCGCCACGCTTGCCGACATACTCGATGACCGCCTTCGCACCGCCGTGGCCAGCGGCGAAGGACCGGATGCCGGCGACCAGACCAGAGGGGGCGTCCCCCGGGACGGATTCGGTCGCCAGCGTCGTATCGGAACCATCTGCCATACGCGAAGCGTAAGCAGAGCGACGACGTTTCGCCGATCGGATGTCGGCTTTTTGTGACTCCAATCATCCGTGGGCTTAAGAAGTTCCACAGATGATTGATCGTGATTTCTACTATGAAAAGGGACAAATTTCAGCACGAAGAACGGCAAACACGACAGAAGTTAGGGACCCGGACGGGCGAGACCCAGCGTCAGGTCAGAGCGACCCAGCGTCAGATCAGCGCGTCCATCGCCACGGCGACGAAGAGCACCGTGAGGTAGGTCGTCGACCAGTGGAACAGCCGCATCGGCTGGACCGGCAGACCACGCCCGGACCGGCGCTGCAGCCGGTGGGCCTCCAGCAGGAAGACGACCCCGACCACGACCGCCGGCACCGCGTAGATCGGCGACATGCCCAACGGCCAGACCAGCACCGACGACCCGACCGTCAACCAGCTGAACAGCACGATCTCCACGCCCACCCGACGTTCGGAGGCCACCACCGGCAGCATCGGGATCCCGGCCCGCGCGTAGTCCACCTTGTACTTGATCGCCAACGCGTAGAAGTGCGGCAGCTGCCAGAAGAACACCACGGCGAACAGCGCCCAGGCCACCGGGGCCAGGCCACCGGTCACCGCCGCCCAGCCGATCAGCACCGGAGCGGCGCCGCAGATGCCACCCCAGAACGTGTTCTGCGGCGTCGTGCGCTTCAACCACAGCGTGTAGACGAGGTCGTAGTAGGCGATCGCCGCGAGGGTCAGCCCGGTGGCGATCCAGTTGGTGAAGACCGCCATCAGGGCCACCGAGCCCACCGCGAGCACCAATCCGAAGATCAGTGCGTGCCTGGGGCCGACCACGTGGTTCGGCAGCGGCCGGCGCTTCGTCCGGCGCATCAACTGGTCGATGTCCCGGTCGATGAAGCAGTTCAACGCGTTCGCCGCACCGGCGGCCAAGGTACCGCCGACCAGCACCACCGCCACCAGCCCCAGCGACGGCAGCCCACCGGCCGCGACCATCATCGTCGGTACGGTCGTGACCAGCAGCAGCTCGATGATCCGCGGCTTGGTGAGCGACACGTACGCCCGGACCACGGCCAGCCCGGGGGCGGCCACCGGTCCCGGATCCACCACCGCTGTGCCGGGCACCCGGTCCGCTTCGACGACGGACCTGACCCGCGCCCGGTCATGGGCGGGGCGCTCGGTGACCATGCTCACGGGCTGCACCTTCCGGCGTCGGCGGCGGGTGACCTTCAACTGGCGGCGCGACCTGCGGGCCGACGCGCCTCCGACAGCGTACGCGCAGGTATTTCGCCTGCCCGGCCGACCCGTCACCGGTGCTCGTCGTCACACCCGGCAGGCTTTCCACCGGCCACGATGCGTATCCCCCGGTGGTCGGTCGGAGGTTCCGACGACCGACCACGCCCTGGACGACCATCCGGTTGTCGAGATCGGCGGGCGCGCGTTCAACCCTGCTCGATAGGGTCGTGACGAGGGTTCCGCCTACCTGCTGGACGAGGAGCACATCCACCGTGGCTGCAACACCAACCGATGCCCCCCTGAACTGGTCCGACCTCGACCGCCGCGCGGTCGACACCGCACGCGTGCTGGCCGCCGACGCCGTGGAGAAATCCGGCAACGGCCATCCGGGCACCGCGATGAGCCTCGCTCCCGCGGCGTACCTGCTGTTCAACCGGGTCATGCGGCACGACCCGAGCGACCCGGACTGGGCCGGCCGGGACCGGTTCGTCCTCTCCGCCGGCCACTCCAGTCTCACCCTGTACATCCAGCTCTTCTTCTCCGGTTACGGCCTGAGCCTGGACGACCTCAAGGCGTTGCGGCAGTGGGGATCGCTGACCCCCGGACACCCGGAGCACGGCCACACCCGGGGTGTGGAAACCACCACCGGGCCGCTCGGCCAAGGGCTGGCCAACGGGGTCGGGATGGCGATCGCCGCCCGCCGGGAGCGCGGCCTGCTCGACCCGGACGCCGCACCCGGCGAGTCAGTCTTCGACCACAACATCTGGGTGATCGCCTCCGACGGTGACATCGAAGAGGGCATCACCCACGAAGCCAGCGCCCTGGCCGGGCACCAGAAGCTCGGCAACCTGACCGTCGTCTACGACGACAACCAGATCTCCATCGAGGACGACACCCGGATCGCGCTCAGCGAGGACGTCGCCGCCCGTTACGCAGCGTACGGCTGGCACGTGCAGACCGTCGACTGGCGGGCCGGCGCGGCCGGCGACGGCGAGTACCACGAGGACGTCGAGGCGTTGTACGCGGCGCTGACCGCCGCCCGCGCCGAGACCGACCGCCCGTCGTTCATCGCGCTGCGCACCATCATCGGCTGGCCAGCGCCGAAGAAGCAGAACACCGGCAAGATCCACGGCTCGGCGCTCGGCGCCGACGAGGTCGCCGCCACCAAGGAGGTCCTCGGCTTCGACCCCAACCAGCACTTCGCGGTCGACGACAAGGTCTTCGCCCACATCCGCGAGGTACTCGACCGGGGCCGGCAGGCACACGCGAAGTGGACCGAGAAGTACGACGCCTGGGCGCAGGCCAACCCGGAGCGCAAGGCGCTGCACGACCGGCTCGCCACCCGTACCCTGCCGACCGGCTGGACCGACGCGCTGCCGGACTGGCCGGCGGACCCCAAGGGGGTCGCCACCCGGGCCGCCTCCGGCAAGGTGCTGACCGCGCTCGCCGCCGAGCTGCCGGAGCTGTGGGGCGGCTCGGCCGACCTGGCGGAGAGCAACAACACCACGATGAAGGGCGAGCCGTCGTTCGTCCCGGCCGAGTACGCCACCAAGGAGTTCCCCGGCCACGAGTACGGCCGCACCCTGCACTTCGGCATCCGCGAGCACGCCATGGGCGCGATCCTCAACGGCATCGCGTTGCACGGCGGCACCCGCCCGTACGGTGGCACGTTCCTGGTGTTCAGCGACTACATGCGCCCGGCGGTGCGGCTGGCCGCGCTGATGAAACTCCCGGTGATCTACGTCTGGACGCACGACTCGATCGGGCTCGGCGAGGACGGCCCCACCCACCAGCCGATCGAGCACCTGTCGGCGCTGCGGGCCATCCCCGGCCTGGACGTGGTCCGCCCGGCCGACGCCAACGAGACCGCCTGGGCGTGGCGGGTCGCCCTGGAGCACACCGACCGGCCGACCGCGCTGGCGCTGACCCGCCAGGCGGTGCCGGTCATCGACCGGGACGTCTACGCCTCGGCCGAAGGAGTCCGCAAGGGCGGCTACGTGCTGGCCGACGCCGGCAACGCCCAGCCGCAGGTGATCCTGATGGGCTCCGGTTCCGAGGTGCAGCTGCTGCTCACCGCCCGGGAGCGCCTCGAAGCCGAGGGCGTCGCCACCCGGGTGGTCTCGATGCCGTGCCAGGAATGGTTCACCGAGCAGGACGAGGCGTACCGCGAATCGGTGCTGCCGCGCGGGGTCAAGGCCCGGGTCAGCGTCGAGGCCGGCATCGGCATGTCCTGGCGCGGCCTGGTCGGCGACTGCGGCGAATCGGTCAGCATTGAACACTACGGGGCCAGCGCCCCGTACCAGGTGCTGTTCGAGCAGTTCGGCTTCACCGCCGACGCCGTGGTCGCGGCGGCGCACGCGTCGCTGACCCGGGTCGGCGCCATCACCGGCACCACCACCGGAAACTGAGGAGGCACCAGATGACAGACCGATTGGGTGAGCTCACCGCCGCAGGCGTGGCGGTCTGGCTCGACGACCTGTCCCGGCAACGGCTCAGCACCGGCAACCTGGACCAGCTGCGCCGCGAGAAGCACGTCGCCGGCGTGACCACCAACCCGACCATCTTCGCCGCCGCGCTCGCCGACGCCGACGAGTACAACTGGCAGCTGCGTGACCTGGCCGCCCGGGGCGTCAGCGTGGACGAGGCGGTGCGGATGCTCACCACCTACGACGTGCGATGGGGCTGCGACGTGATGCGCCCGGCGTACGAGACCAGCGGTGGCGTCGACGGCCGGGTGTCGATCGAGGTCGACCCGCGGCTGGCGTACCGCACCGCGGAGACCGTCGCCGAGGCGAAGGCGCTGTGGTGGCTGGTCGACCGGCCGAACCTGTTCATCAAGATCCCGGCGACCGAGGCCGGGCTGCCGGCGATCACCGCCACCCTGGCCGAAGGGATCAGCGTCAACGTGACCCTGATCTTCTCGCTGGACCGCTACAGCGCGGTGATGGACGCCTTCCTCGCCGGCCTGGAGCAGGCGAAGGCCAACGGCCACGACCTGACCACCATCGGCTCGGTCGCGTCGTTCTTCGTCTCCCGGGTGGACACCGAGATCGACAAGCGCCTCGACAAGATCGGCAGCGACCAGGCCAAGGCACTCAAGGGCAAGGCCGCCGTGGCGAACGCGCAGCTGGCGTACGAGCGGTACGCGGAGACCTTCTCCTCGGACCGCTGGCAGGCACTGGCCGACGCCGGCGCCCACCCGCAACGCCCGCTGTGGGCCTCCACCTCGACGAAGAACCCGGCCTACCGGGACGTCATCTACGTCGAGGAGCTGATCGCCCCCGGCACGGTCAACACCATGCCGGAGTCGGTGGTGCACGCCTACGCCGACCACGGCGAGACCCGGGGCGACACGGTCACCGGCTCCTACCCGGCCGCCCGGCAGGTGCTCGACGACCTGATCGCCGTCGGCGTCGACCTCGACGACGTGGTCAAGACCCTGGAGTCGGAGGGGGTGAGCAAGTTCGAGGCCAGCTGGCAGGAGCTGCTCGACGGGGTCCGCTCGTCGCTGGACGCGGCGGCGGCCGGTGCCGGTGAGCCGAACGCGGCGGCCGGTGGGCACGCCGCCGCGGCCAAGCAGGCCGGAGGTAACGCATGAGCGACTTCTTCGACGGCGGGGTCGAGGCTGCGGCCGGGCTGAGCGTGTACGGGGCCGACGCGGTCGACGCCTCAGCCGCCTCGTCGACCCGGGGCGCGCTGGTCGGCGACGGGGTGCCCGGCTCACTCGCCCGCAAGGACCCGACGCTGTGGGGCCCGGACGCCGAGGCCGAGGCGAAGATCCGGCTCGGCTGGCTGGACACCTTCACCCGCAGCCGGGACCTGCTGCCGCAGCTCGCCGAACTGCAGGCCGAGCTGGGCGACCTGGACCACGTGGTGCTGGCCGGAATGGGTGGCTCGTCGCTGGCGCCCGAGGTCATCTCGCTCACCGTCGGCAAGCCGGTAACCGTGCTGGACACCACCGACCCGCACCAGGTGCGGGCGGCGCTCGGCGACCGACTGGACCGGACCGTCGTGGTGGTGGCCAGCAAGTCCGGCGGCACCGTGGAGACCGACAGCCACCGTCGCGCGTACTGGCAGGCGTTCCTCGACTCGGGGCTGAGCGAGGCCGAGGCCGGGCGGCGGTTCGTCATCGTCACCGATCCCGGCTCGCCGCTGGCCACCACCGCCGAGGAGATGGGCGCCACCGTGGTGCTCGCCGACCCGGAGGTCGGCGGACGGTACTCGGCGCTGACCGCGTTCGGTCTGGTCCCGTCGGCGCTGGCCGGCGCGGACGTGGTCGAGCTGCTCGACCAGGCCGAGCAGCTGTCCGCCGCGCTCGGCGGCGACCGGGACAACCCGGGGCTGGCGCTCGGCGCGGCGCTCGGCGCGGCGGCCACCACCGGCCGGGACAAGGTAGCGCTGGTCTCCGACGGCACCGGCATCGAAGGGCTCGGCGACTGGATCGAGCAGCTGATCGCCGAGTCAACCGGCAAGGACGGCATCGGCATCCTGCCGGTGGTCGTCGAGGCACCGGACGCCCCCGGCGCCGCCGGCCCGGACGTGCTAACCGTCACCTACGGCGGTGCCGGCCAACCGGGCGGGGTGCCCGGCGGCGGGGTCCGCCCCGACCTGGCGGTCAACGGACCGCTCGGCGCGCAGTTCCTGGTCTGGGAGTACGCGACGGCGGTCGCCGGCCGGGTGCTCGGCATCGACCCGTTCAACCAGCCCAACGTCACCGAGTCGAAGGAGAACACCAACCGGATCCTGGCGTCCGGGCCGCCGACCGAGGCACCGTCGTTCGTCGACGGATCCATCGAGGTGTACGGGCCGGACGGCGTACCGGGTGAGCTGGTCGGCGCGCTGCGCTGGCTGATCGACGGCGTCGGCACCGACGGATACCTCGCGGTGATGGCCTACCTGGACCGGTTCGGCGACGCCGATGCGGCCGGGATTCGCCCACTGCTGGCGGCCGCCGCCGGCCGGCCGGTCACCTTCGGCTGGGGGCCGCGGTTCCTGCACTCCACCGGGCAGTACCACAAGGGCGGGCCGCAGGTCGGCGCGTTCCTGCAGATCACTGGTGCGGTCACCGACGACCTGCCGGTGCCCGGTCGCCCGTACAGCTTCGGTGAGCTGCAGGCGGCGCAGGCCGCCGGTGACCGTGAGGCGCTCGCCGGGCGGGGCCGGCCGCTGCTGCGGCTGCACCTGACCGATCGGGCCGCCGGCGTCGCCCAACTCCTGGACACGATTCGAAACCTGCCCAGCTGACAATTGGTCCGGAGGAAAACGGACTGAGGAGGCGACGTGAACCCCCTGCGCGACCCGCAGGACCGGCGGCTGCCGCGCATCCCGGAGCCCTGCGCTCTGGTGATTTTCGGTGTCACCGGTGATCTGGCTCGCAAGAAACTACTCCCCGGCATCTACGACCTGGCCAACCGAGGGCTGCTGCCACCCGGCTTCGTGGTGCTCGGCTTCGCCCGGCGGGACTGGACCGACGGCGACTTCGAGTCGCTGGCCCACGACTCGGCCAAGGAGTACGCGCGTACCCCGTGGCGCGAGGAGGTCTGGTCCCGCCTGGCCGGCAACATCAAGTTCGTCGGCGGCTCGTTCGACGACGACGCCGCGTTCGACAAGCTGTCGGCCTGCCTGGACGGGCTGCGCGAATCGCACGGCATCCACGGCAACGCCGCGTTCTACTTCTCCATCCCGCCGTCGGCGTTCCCGCAGGTGCTCAAGCAGCTGGCCCGCACCGGCATGGCCGACAACGAGCGGTGCGGCGGCTGGCGTCGGGTGGTGGTGGAGAAGCCGTTCGGCTACGACCTGCCGTCGGCGAAGTCGCTCAACGACCTGGTGGACGACGTGTTCACCCGCGACGACGTGTTCCGCATCGACCACTATCTGGGCAAGGAGACCGTCCAGAACATCATGGCGCTGCGGTTCGCCAACAACCTGTTCGAGCCGCTGTGGAACTCCAAGTACGTCGACTCGGTGCAGATCACCATGGCCGAGGACGTCGGCATCGGCAGCCGGGCCGGCTTCTACGACGCCACCGGCGCCGCCCGTGACGTGGTGCAGAACCATCTGCTGCAGCTGCTGGCCCTGGTCACCATGGAGGAGCCGACCAGCTTCGACGCCGCCGAGATCCGGGCGGAGAAGCTGAAGGTGCTGCGGGCGATCAGCCTGCCCGACGACGTGGCCGCCGGCACCGTCCGCGGTCAGTACCTGAAGGGCTGGGTGGCCGGGCAGCGGGCCGTCGGCTACCTGGAGGAGCCGAATGTGCCGGCCGACTCGACCACCGAGACGTACGTGGCGATGCGGCTGGGCATCCAGAACCGCCGGTGGGCCGGGGTGCCGTTCTACCTGCGCGCTGGAAAGCGGTTGCCGCGGCGGGTGACCGAGGTGGCGGTGATGTTCAAGGCCGCACCGCACCTGCCGTTCAACGGCACCGATGTTGAGATGCTCAGCAACAACCAGCTGGTCATCCGGGTGCAGCCCGACGAGGGTGTGGTACTCAAGTTCGGCGCCAAGGTGCCGGGCACCACCATGGAGGTCCGCGACATCGCGATGGACTTCCAGTACGGCGAGGCGTTCACCGAGGCCAGCCCGGAGGCGTACGAGCGGTTGGTACTCGACGTGCTGATCGGCGACCGCACCCTGTTCCCGGACGCCGCCGAGGTGGAGCAGAGCTGGCGGGTGATCGACCCTCTCGAAGAGGCATGGGAGGGCACCCGGCCGGAGCCGTACCGGTCCGGCGAGTGGGGTCCGCGGGCCGCCGACGAGATGCTGGCCCGCGAGGGCCGGTCCTGGAGGAGAGCATGATCAGCCTGTGGGACACCACCGGCAACGAGGTGGTCAAGGCCCTGGCCGCCGAGCGGCGCAGCGCCGGCGGCGTGGCCAGCGGGATGGCGCTGACCCTGATCGTGGTGGTCGACGAGAAGCGGGTACGCGAGGCGGAGGCGGCGGCCACCATCGCCGCCGCCGCCCACCCGTGCCGGCTGCTCGTGGTGGTCCGCTCCGACATCGACCGCAAGGTCAGCCGGCTCGACGCCGAGGTGGTCGTCGGCGGCCGGCTCGGGCCGTGCGAGGCGGTGGTCATGCGCACCTCCGGTCGGCTGGCGCTGCACGCCGAGTCGGTGGTGATGCCGCTGCTGGTGCCGGACGTACCCGTGGTGACCTGGTGGCACGGTGAGCCGCCGGAGCAGATCGCCAACGACTACCTGGGGGTCGTCGCCGACCGGCGGATCACCGACTCGGCGCAGGCCCCCAACCCGGTGCAGGCGCTGCTGCAGCGGGCGGTCGACTACGCGTCCGGTGACACCGACCTGGCATGGACCCGGATCACCCCGTGGCGCACCCTGGTCGCCGGGGCGTTCGACACCACCGACGCGCAGATCACCGGCGCCACGGTGACCGCGCCCCGGGCCGACCCGACCGCCGCCTTGATGATCAGCTGGCTGGCGGCCCGGCTCGGCATAACCCCGCGCTGGGAGGAGACCAGCGCGTTCCCCCGGATGCGGTCGGTGGAGCTGCGCTGCGCCAACGGTGACGGGCTGAGCCTGGTCCGCGAGGACAGTTCGGCGATGTTCACCCGGACCGGGCAGCCGGAGCGGCAGATGCCGCTGGTGCGTCGACCGCTCGGCGAAGAGCTCGCCGAGGAGCTGCGGCGGCTCGACGCCGACCAGGTCTACTCGGAGGCGCTGGGCACCCTGGCCGGGCTGCCGGATCTGTCGGCCCGGCCCGCCAAGCGGGTGCACATCTGGAAGGACCCGGCGAAGGCCACGGGGCCGGCAGCCGGCACGGACCCGGCGGTCGTCGCGGCCGGTCCGGCGCGGAGCGGCTCGTGAGCGGCCCCGGCATGCTCGTCGTGCATCCGGATGCCACCGTGCTGGCCAGCGCGGTGGCATCCCGGCTCGTCGTCCGGCTGATCGACGCCCAGGCCGAGCGGGGCGAAGCGTCGGTGGTGCTGACCGGCGGCCGGGTCGCGGCGGCTGTGCTGCGCGCGGTCGGTGAGTTGCCGGCCCGGCACGCGGTCGACTGGTCCCTGGTGGACGTCTGGTGGGGTGACGAGCGGTTCCTGCCCACCGGCGACCCGGACCGCAACGAGACCCAGGCCCGCGAGGCGCTGCTCGACGTACTGCCGCTGAGTCCGCAGCGGGTGCACGCGATGCCCGCGTCGGACGGGCCGGACGGCGACGACCCGGAGGCGGCCGCCGCACGGTACGCCGCCGCCCTCGACCGGGTCGCCGGTCCCGGTACGGCCCCGCTGCCCCGGTTCGACGTGCTGATGCTCGGCGTCGGCGAGGACGGACACGTGGCGTCGGTGTTCCCGGGGCATCCGGTGACCGGCGAGACCCGCCCGGTGGCGGCGGTACGGGACAGCCCGAAACCGCCGCCGACCCGGATCACGCTGACCCTGTCCACCATCAACACCGCCGACGAGGTGTGGCTGGTCGCCGCCGGGGCGGACAAGGCGGCGGCGGTCGGCAGGGCGTACGGCGGCAGCGACCCGGTCGCCGTGCCGGCAGCCGGCGTACGCGGCGTGCGCCGCACCTGGTGGCTGCTCGACCAAGCAGCGGCCGCCGAGCTGGTCACCGCGCCGACCTCGGCTGGCTAGCATCGGAAAACCCCTGACGTGGTGGCCGCCGGACGTTCCCGTCCGGCGGCCACCGTCTGTTCAGTGCGGGCCGACGGAGGCGAGTAGCTGGTCGAGCGGCTGCGGCAGCACGTCCCTGGCGATAGCCGCCTCGACGAGCAGCCGAGCGTAGCGTGACTTGCGACGCGAGCCGCTGCCCATGAACCGGCGCAGCTGCGCCTCTGGTGGCCGCCCGCGCCAGGCAAGCTGACCTTGCATGGTGCGAAACGACCCGAGGTCGCCCTGCGCCGCCAGGACTGCCTCGACCCCGTCGACTCCGATCGCCCGGATCAGTTCGTCCTCCAGGTCGTCAACGCAGACGAAGAACCCGAGCGCGGCGAGGTCGCCGTGCGTTCGGGAGGCACCGATCCCGGCGGCGGCCAGTCCCCGCGCGACGATGTCCGCCTCGGCCAGGTCACACAGCCCGACGAGCCGTACCCGCGTGAGCAGCGGGCCGACGCCGGCCAGGAACCGGCCGATGGCATAGCCGTCGAGCACCCGGCGGGCAAGCTCGCGGCGACGAGCGGCGTCCATCGGCCGATCACCCGTCGCCATGACGGTCATCGTCGGGGACACCCGACCCCACCGGCAACCGGATAACGGACGTCGACCCCCCCCCCGGATCACTACATCGCCGTACATCTATTGACAACCAGTGTTAACAATAAGACTCTTCTCGGAGAGCGCTCTCTCGCCCGTCCGACCGCCACCGATCCCGCCCGAGGAGTCCCTCATGGCTGTCCGAAGAAAGCTGCTGGCTCTCGCCGCCGTCCTGATCACCGCTGCCTCGACCGGCCTCGTCGCCGCCGCACCCGCCCAGGCCGTCGGCCCGGCGCTGCTGCCGGTCACCGTCACCAACAACACCGGCCGGGCCGGATCCGTCCACCTGTACGTGATCGGCGTACAGCTCTCCTCCGGCCGACTCGGCTACGTCAACCAGGCCGGCACGTTCATCCCCTGGTCCGGCGGACAAATCCCGCCGTCACCGGCCCCCGACGCCTCGATCCCCGGACCGACCAACGGCGCCAGCGCGGCGATCCGCTTCCCGCGCGGCTTCTCCGGCCGGGTCTACTTCTCCCTCGGCGCCAAGCTGAAGTTCTTCCTCACCCCGACCGGCCTGGTGCAGCCCGCTCCGTGGGCCGGCGGCGACCCCAACCGCGACATCCTGTTCGACTGGAGCGAGTTCACCTACAACGACGCCGGCCTGTGGCTCAACAGCTCCCAGGTGGACATGTTCGCGGTGCCGCACGCGGTCACCGTGACCGGCGCCAACGGTGTCACCAGGCGCACCGGCGACGTCGTCGCGGGCGGCCGCAACGCGATCATCAACGGAGTCCGCGCCCAGTCCGGCTGGGCCAACACGGTCCAGACCCGGGGCGACGGCACCGTGCTGCGGGTGCTCGCACCCGGCAAGGCCACCGGCGCCGGCCTGTTCAGCCCCACCTACCTGGACTCGTACATCGCCTCGGCGTGGAACACATACACCAGCCGGACGCTGACCGTCGTACCGTTCGGCGACCGCCCCGACATCCGCTACTACGGGCGGACCTCCGGCCGGGTGATGACCTTCACCAACGGTGCCGGTCAGGTCGTCGCCTCGTTCAACCGACCCTCGTCGGCGAGCGTGTGGGGCTGCGACGGCGACCTGCCCGCCCCCAACGACCAGGTGGTCGGCCCGATCTCCCGTACGCTGTGCGCCGCACTGAACCGGGGCACCCTCGGCACCATCCACACTCAGCCCAGCACCAACGCCGCCGAGTTCTACCGCAACAACCCGACCAACCAGTACGCCCGGATCATCCACGCCATCATGCGCGACGGAAAGGCGTACGCGTTCGCCTTCGACGACGTCGGCGCGTTCGAGTCGCTCGTGCACGACGGCGACCCCCGCTCCGCCGGAGTCGTACTCAGCCCGTTCTGACCGGGCCCTCCCCTACCTCGGTCCGGGTGCGCCGACACGCCACCGGCGCACCCGTCCCCGGGTCGGACGCCTCTGGTGGGTCGACGGTTACCGTGGAAGCCAGCGGCACGATGTCGGCCGCAGCGGATGAAGTGGAGGCTGCGTTGACCGACACCGCAGAGCGGTCCCCAAAGGTGTTGGCGATCTCGTGGGGTCGGATGGATGTCGAAGGACTTGGGACCGGCAAGGACTTCATGCTCCACCCGGGCGGCGGCCGAGCCTGGGACTGGTCCGAGACCGGGACCAGGCACAGCCCGGGGATTCAACCCGAGGACGTCGAGGAACTGCTGCGGCACGGCGCGACCGCGATCGTCCTGTCACGCGGCATGCAGCTCCAGCTTCAGATCGACCCACGCACCCTTGAACTTCTCGACCGGCACGGCATAACGCCGCACGTCGCCGAGACGACGCAAGCTGTGCAGCACTACACCGAACTGGCCGCGACGCAGCCGGTCGGTGGTCTGTTCCACTCGACCTGCTGACCAACGACATGGCGAGAACACCGCGCCCAGCATGATCCACTGCGCGCCACCGACACGACATGCCGACACCATGTCAGACCACGCGCATACGATCGGCCACCGGCAGGAGCAGCGGGCTACCACCTCACCCGGCTGACCACAGCTGTTCGAGCACCTTGTTGACCGCGTCGGGCTGCTCGCGGTGGGGCTCGTGCGCGGCACCGGGCACTCGCACCAGACGAGCACCGATCCGGTCAGCGACCGTCGCCGCAACCCTCTCCATCACCTGCGCCATGCCGGGCCGGTAGCCGCCAGGGACCGTACCCCAGTTGCCGACGACCACCAGTTTCGCGAAAGCGGCATCCGTCAATGGTTGGGTCGCCAGGTCCGCGAGCCAACACGGACGTTCATTCAGGGCGGTCCGGGCCGCCCGATCCAGCCAATCCGCCGGCTCCGGACGCGGCTGCCCAGCCGGGTAGACCAGGTCGAGATACTGCTGTGCGGTCCACCGGCGGGCACCAGACATGAATTCACGCGCGTCCTGGACCGCTGCGGCGACCACCGGATCGTCCGAGGCGACCTGATGGGCGCACGGCTCGATGAGCGTCAACGACCGGACCAGGTTGGGCCGCGCCGCTGCGGCGATCATCGCCACCGTCCCGCCGTAGGAATGCCCGACCAGATGGACGCCGCCGGTCATCAGAGCGACCACGTCCCGCGCGTCAACGGCGTAGTCACTGGTTCCCTGACCGTCGTCGAGGTCCGGACTGCGGCCGTAACCCCGTCGGTCCGGCAGCAGCACCCGCCGACGCCGGGCCAACGGCCGTTGCCGTTCGAACGCCGATGCCGCCCAGCTGAGCGTGCCGTGGATCAGAATCGCAGGTGCCGGTCCGTCGGGGCCGTCCCAGATCGTCACGTTCACCGGCGTACGCACGTGGAAAACGTACAGCGACGATAGCTTTCTGCGCTCGCAGCCCTTTGTGAAGGGTGACCGCCAAGGCGACCCGTCGTGATACCTCACGGCCGTGCACGATGTACCGATGAGGCCCTACACACGGATCCGCGTCGCTGGATACGTCGTCCGGACCACCGGCAGCGGTGCGCAACTCCTGGTCTTCGACCACATCGACTTCCCCGACGCCGGCACTCAGGTGCCCGCTGGCGGTGTGCAGCCCGGCGAGGAGCTACACGACGCGGTGCTGCGCGAAGTCACCGAGGAGACCGGCCTGGCCGACATAACCGTGGTCCGAGAGATCGGAAGCGAGGACAAACCGCATCCCGAGACCGGTCAACCTCGCCACACCACCTACTTCCACCTGCAGGCCCCGGACTACACCCCCGATGCCTGGCAGCACACGGTGACCGGCATGGGGACGGACCGCAGGCTGCAGTTCACCTGCCGATTCGTCCCGCTGCCCCTGCGAGCCCACCTCGCCGATCACCAGGACGCGCTACTCGGCAGCATCGACCGTCGATGGACCGCACGGACCGAACCCCCGCCCGCGTCAAGCCGGGCGACCGAACTTATGCCGCCGATGACGTAGGGGTAGTGGTGTTCCGTGCGGCGATCTGCGAAATACGTTGGGGTGACAGTCCGAGAAGCGCGCCTGCATCCCGGACGGTATAGCCGTCACGTAGAAGCGCCAGCACCGCTGTCGCGGTCGCGCGTTCGGCCTTCTCGCTGGCGTCCTGGGCCGCCCGCCTGGCGTCCAGAGCCACCGATACCGTACCGGGAAGCTCGGGACGCACATCGACTTCCACCATGACCGGGTCGATGTCCAACAGCAACGCGATCGCCTCTCGAGCCACCACAGCGACCTGGTCGAGTCGCCGCGCCTGGGTGTGCACACCCTTGAGTTCAGGCACGCTGATGGCCCACCAGTTGCCGACCCGTCGGCAGACCACGGAGTAGGTCGTCACTTCCACCAGTCCTCCCCGAGTTGATCGTCGAGATCGCCCATGATGCCCCGTGCCGTGTATTCGTTGATTTCCCGGTGTCGGGGTATCACAACCTTCTGGCCGCCACACCGAAAGATGGAGTGACTCCGCCTTCACGAAGCAGCTCGAACTCCTTGCCGGCCTCAGCTGCCGCCGTGCCGATCTTCTTAATTAGGTCAACCCGCTTCACCGCAGCCTAGCCAAGCCCGATAGACAGATCAAGTAAATCACACTAGACACCAACTCGGACCACCGGCGCGACTACTGTTACTCCCCGTGGACCGCGTTGAGGTCGAGATCACCGCAGAGCTGGTTCGGGGTCTGCTCCGCGATCAGTGTCCCGACCTCGCCGATCGGCCGGTCCGGCTGGGTGCGCGGGGCTGGGATAACCAGATGTGGCGCCTCGGTGACGATCTCGCCGTCCGGCTGCCCTGGGCGACCGGGTCGGCGGACGCACTGCTGTACAAGGAGTACGCCTGGCTACCCGCGCTGGCGCCGTACCTGCCGCTGCCGGTTCCCGTACCGCAGCGGCTCGGCGAGCCATCTGAGCGTTTCCCTCGGCCCTGGCTCGTCACCACCTGGGTCCCGGGGACACCCGCCGACCACGCCCCGGTCACCCGTGCCCGCGCGGCAGCTGAGTCCCTGGCAGCGTTCCTGACCGCACTGCACCGGCCCGCTCCCGACAGCGCACCCACGGGCAGCGGCAGCGGCCGGGGCGGGCCGTTGACCGACCACACCGAGCAGTTCACTCGCGGACTCGCCGAGGTCGCCGAGCGCGGGCTGGTCGACGATCCGGAAAAGGTAAACGCTGTCTGGGGAGACGCGGTCGCCGCACCCGGATGGACAGGCCCGGCTCTGTGGCTGCACGCCGACCTGCATCCGGCCAATGTCCTCACCTCCGACGGCACCATCTGCGGTGTCATCGACTTCGGGGACCTCTGCGTGGGCGACCCGGCGTACGACCTCGCCGCCGGATGGATTCTGCTCCCGGACGACAGCATCGACCACTTCTACGCGGCGTACCAGCCGATTCTGGACGCCGCGACGAAGCGCCGCGCTCGTGGCTGGGCGATGGCCCGCGCCCTCGGCGGCATCCTGATCGGCGACGCCGGGGCCCATGGCCGCCCCGGTGGCAAGCAGACGTGGGGTCCGCCCGCCCACGCCGCACTACGCCGTCTCGTCGCCACGATCGACTGACCGCCAGTCAACCGTCGCGCAGGAGGGCGTGGGCGATGGCTCGGTCGGGCGTGCTGTGCCACGCCGGGCCGCCGGCTCCGGACTCCCAGAGCAGGTTCTGCAGTACGCGGCCGAGCGTCCAACCGACCGCCCGTTGCCGGTCGACACCCAGCATCTCGGTCATCAGGTCGAAGCGTCTGCGGACCGCACGGGGCACGTCGCCAGTGACGACCACGTCGTTCCACCGGTTGTGCAGGGCGGGAAGCAGCTCGAACGCAGGGTCTCCGGCGAGTGGTTTCGGGTCGATCGCAAGCCACGGCTCCCGAGCGCCGGACGCGGCCGGGGCGGACCCGGCCGACTCGGTCCGGGACGCGAGGACGTTGTCGTAGTGCAGATCCCAGTGCAGCAGCCGGTCACCGGCCTCCGGCAGCAGCTCCTCGACAGCCGCCGCGCACCGCCGGACCAGCGGATGGTCTGCGGCGGGTAGCCGTACCAGCGCCTGCGGCACCCGGTCGAGCATCCCGGCGGCGACATCGGCGAGGCGGCGTATGTCGGGCGGGGCGACCACCGAGGTCAGCCGGGCGAGCAGCTGGCTGAGGATCCGTAACGCGGCCAGGTCGTCGGGGACGACTGCCAGGGTACGGTCGGCATCGAGTCGTTCCAGCAGCATCGTGCCGGAGCTCGCGTCGTGCCGCAGGAGGCGTACCGCGCCGTCGCCGCCCCAGGCCCGCAGCGCCGCCGGCTCACCGACGGTCTCCTCGTCGATCGGCTGCAGCTTCAGCATCGCCGGTGACCCGTCGGCCTGCACGACGGGCAGCACCAGGGCGATCGCGCCGCAGCTCGATGGCCCGTCGCGACGCAGCCCCCAGCTGTCCATGATGGCCGTGGTCAGCTGCGGCAGCGCCGCGATCCAGGCCCGTCCTGCCTCGCCGAAGTACGTGGCGTGGGATACCGCCAGCTGCGCCGGAACCGCAAGGCCCGATCCGCTGGTGGCCGCGCTCACCGCAGTTCAGTGAGGGTCGGTGGCCTTGATGGTGGTGAGGAAGCCGGTCCAGGCGGCCGGGTCGAAGGCGAGCGCTGGGCCGCCGCGGTCCTTGGAGTCGCGTACGCCGATGGTGTCGGCACCGAGGCGGACCTCGACGCAGGCGGCGTTGTTCGCGCTGCGGGAGGACGTGTACCAGCCGCGTGCGGGGGTGTGCTCGGTCATGTCATCTCCTGGGCGACCTGGCGAATCAGGGCGAGGGACTCCTCGAAGCTTAACGCCCGCTCCAGGGTCTCCCCGAAGGTGATCGTGTAGTCGGCGACCCGGCTGGACTGGTCGATGATGTCGCTGGAGGTCAGCACCTCCTGCCAGACCAGGTCCGGCACCCGGGTCGACGGGAACGACAGGATCTGGAACGGCGCTCCGAGCGCCGGGTAGGCGCCGGCCGAGTACGGGATGATGTGCACCCGGATCTGCTCCGGATGGCGGGTCATCAGGTCGGCCAGGTGATCCAGCTGGGCGCGCATCACTTCAGGGCCGCCGACCTGCTGGCGGATCGCACCCTCACCGAAGATCGCGGTGATCCGCAACGGCGGGTCCTCGGCGAGCCGGCGCTGCCGGGCCATCCGTACCTCGATGCGTTGCTCGGTCTCGGTGAGCCGGACGTAGGTGTTGCCACCGCGCAGGATCGCGCGGGCGTACGCCTCGGTCTGCAACAGGCCGTCGATCAGTTCGCTCTGGTAGGTGCGGACGTGGTCGGCACCGGCCTCGTAGCCGAGGAAGCGCAGGAACTCGGCCGGGAAGAGCTGCTTGTACGTGTGCCACCAGGCGCGGGCCATCGCGCCGACCCGCAGCGCCTCCAGCTCGGCGGCCTCCTGGTCGTCGATCTCGTAGATCTTGACGAGCTGGGCGAGCCGGTCGGCGGGGAGTTTGACCTTGCCGATCTCCACTCCGGAGACGTACGCCTGGGTGATGCCGCTGCTGCGGCCGACGCCGACGGCGGTCATGCCGAGCTCCTCTCGGCGCTCGCGTAGCCGGATGCCGAGCTCCATGGCCTGCACGGTCGGCGACATGGCGGGGTTGGCGGGTGCCTTACGGGTCCTCGGTGCACGTGCCATCGGTGACCTCCCTCGCGATTGGATGGTGACCACGACATCACACCAGGTGATCATGAACAACACAATGGGTTGATATAAGCGAGTTTTAGCGCGATGCTTCGTTCACCTCAGCATCCGAACAATGATCAAGGAGGACACTGTGGCCGGACAACTGGCATGGGTGGACGGTGAGCAGCGTGAACGGTACGGATTCTCGCTGTGCCGGGTGGTTGACCCCGGTGGCACCGACGAACGCTACGACCTGCTCGGCGTCATCGAGGTCCCGTTCGACCAGCGCCACCCGGAGCGCGTCGCCGACCAGCTCCACCCGTGGGCGGTCGCCACCCTGCGGGCCGGCGGGTACGGCTTCGGCCACTACCTCGCCGAACTGACCGGCCTCGACGAGGACGGCGAACCGTGGCACCACATCCGCAACGAGAACATCAACTGGTCAGGCACAACAGTGCTGGTACCCGCCGCCGACTGACCCCATGCTGCGGTGGCGACGCAACCCTCGCCTGACGGACGGCAGCGGGATACTGGTGTCCGACGAAGGGATTCGCTCGGTCGAGGCCGATCCCGGGCGTAATGAGCCGGGTCAGCCTCCGGTGCGTCGGGAGTGGGGGTAGGCAGCCGGTCAGGACTCGCCGCGTCGGGCGCGGACCGCCGCGAGCGCCTCGGCGAGGATCGCCTCGGCGTCGGCGTCGCTGCGGCGCTCCTTCACGTACGCCAGGTGCGACTTGAACGGCTCGGTCCGTGGCCGGGCCGGCGGATTGTGCCGGTCCTGCCCGGCGGGCAGCCCGCAGCGCGGGCACTCCCAGGTTTCCGGGGCCGCCGCGTCCACGGCGAGACTGATCTCCACCGCGTGCGCGTTGGCGCACCAGTAGGTGGCCTGTCGGCGGGGTGCGGGTTCGGCCCGCTCGGTGGGCCGGGCCGGGCTGGCACCGACCCGGCTGCCCCGGATCGTGTTTGCACTCGCCATGTTTGTCGCTCCTGTCGTCGGGGAGGGGATGTCACCACCGGCACGAGGCGGTGGTGCGACGCCGGTGAAGCGGGCGTACCGAAAAGAAATGCGCGACCCGTATCAACAGGCCGCGCAAAATCTTACGACGAGATGCGACGGATCACACACCCGTACTCATCGCGACCTTCAGCCACAGGCCGAAGCCGACGATGCAGGCGAACCACACGATGCCGGTCAGCACGGTGTAGCGGTCGAGGTTCTTCTCGGCCACCGAGGATCCGGCCAGGCTGGTGCTCACGCCACCACCGAACATGCTGGACATGCCGCCGCCCTTGCCCTTGTGCAGCAGGATCAGCATGGTGAGTATGACGCTCGTAATCACCAGCAAAACGATCAATACGTAGGCGAACTCGATCGGCATGGCAGTGGTCAGTCCTCTCATCACGGTCGCCGGCTCGCGAAGCGGGGCGAACCGGACAAACCCGAGTGGGCCGACACCCGGGCCACCCCAGGATAGCGGGCCGGCTCGATCCATGCCGACCGGCTCCGACCCGTCTCCGCAGCCATCCACCCGTGTGGTCCGCCGCGAGAAGGGTAGCCGACCGGATGAGACGACAGGGACAGCCCGCCGAGCGGATTCGGGGCCGACCCACCGGCGTCGGCCGGACGCCGGACCGGGCAGCCGAGCGGATCAGCGACGACCTACGCCTGGCCGACACGCCGACGCTGCGGCGACGGCGGTGGTCGGCCGGGCTGACCCTGCTCGCGGCCGGCGCCTACGCGGTGGTCGCCACCTACCAGTACGGCCTGGTGCGGCACCTGCCGGAGCCGGCGCTGCCCTGGCTGGACGCCGACCGGGTGGACGCCAGCGGCGAGGCGTACGCCGCCGGACACACCCCGGATACCGCCCTCGCGCTGGCCAACGCCGGCGTCACCCTCGCCCTGATCGGGACGGGCGACGCCGAGCGGGCGACCCGCCAGCCGTGGCGGCCGCTGCTCGCTGCCGGCAAGGCGGCCGGTGACGCGGCCGCCGGGGCCTGGCTGTTCGCCGAACAGCTCAGCCGGCACCGCCGAATCTGCAGCTGGTGCACCCTGGCCGCCGCCGCGACGACTGCGGCGGCGGTGCTCACCGTGCCGGAAGCCACCCGGGCGTGGCGGCACCTCCGCGGCCGCTCGGCATGAGGGTCCGGCAGCGGCGCGCCCGCCGGGTCGTCGTGGTCGGCGGCGGCCACAACGGTTTGGTCGCCGCCTGCTACCTGGCCCGCAGCGGCTGGCGGACGCAGGTGCTGGAGCAGTCCGACAAGCTGGGCGGCGGTGCCCGGACCGAAGAACTGCTGCCGGGTCACCATTTCAACACCCACTCCGCGGCGCACAACATCATCAACGCCACCGGCATCGTCGAGGATTTGCGGCTGCGTGACGCCGGGCTGGTATACCGCGAGATGGACCCGTTCTCCGTCGCGGCGTTCCGCGACGGCACGATCGTCCGGTTCCACCGCAGCGTCGCGGCCACCGTCGAGTCGATCGCCGAGGTCGACCGGCGGGCCGCGCGGCGGTACGCGGCCTGGATGCGCCAGGCTTGGCCGATCGTCTCCGCGATGCGGACCATGCTGGACCCCGGCACCGGCGTGACGCAGCGACTACGGCGGATGCCGAGCCTGCTCGCAGCGGGTGGCCTGGCGGTCGCCCGCAACGGCGGGCCGGTCGGGCTGGCCCGTACCCTGCTGGCACCGTACGGGCGGGTGCTGCGGGAACAGTTCGACACCGAGCTGGTCCGGGCACCGGTGGCGGCGTTCGCCGCGCACGCCTCCGCGTCGCCACAGCAGATCGGCGGGGCCACCTTCGCGTTCTGGCAGGCGTTCTACCA
The DNA here is from genome assembly GCF_048060245.1 of Micromonospora sp. LOL_014. Classification (NCBI taxonomy): domain Bacteria; kingdom Bacillati; phylum Actinomycetota; class Actinomycetes; order Micromonosporales; family Micromonosporaceae; genus Micromonospora; species Micromonospora sp. LOL_014. Next base: position 5,404 of record NZ_JBHMIP010000022.1, on the reverse strand, counting down.
CCAGGTCGGTCAGTGGCATCCGGTCGGCGGGTCGCAGGCGTTGACCGACGCGCTCGCCACCCGGCTGGCCAGCTACGGCGGCAGTTGGCGGGTGCACTCGCCGGTGGCCCGGATTCTGCGCACCGGGCCCGGCACCGACCGGGTCGCCGGGGTCGAGCTGGCCGACGGTACGCGGATCACCGCCGACGCGGTGCTCACCGCCATCGACCCGCGCACCGCCCTGCTCGACCTGCTGGATCCACCGCTGACCGGCCCGGTCGCCGACCGGCTGCGGGCCGCCGGGCGCGGGAACGCCGTACAGGGCCTGGTCCTGCTGGCCACGACCGGGCTGCCCGGCTACCCGCAGGCCCGGCCCGGCGACTGGAACGGACTGCAGTCCTACGTCGACAGCCTCGACTCGCTGTCCGCCGGATTCGCCCAGGCCGAGGCCGGTCATCTGCCGGACGACCCGGTGCCGACATACGCGTTCACGCCGTCGGCGCTGGACGACAGCCTCACCCCGCCCGGCCGGCACACTGTCTACCTGGCCTGCCCATGCGCCCCGTACGAGGTGCGGGGCGGTTGGGACGCCGCCCGGGAGGAGTTCGCCGACCGGATGATCGCCGCCGTCGAGGCGCGGGCACCCGGGTTCGCCGCCAGCGTCGTCGACCGGGTGACGCACACCCCGGCCGACATGGCCCGGCAACTGCGCTGGCCGGGCGCGCACCCGATGCATCTGGACATCAGCCTGGACCAGCTGGCGATACTGCGTCCGACCCCGGACCTTGCCGGCCACCGCACCCCGCTGCCCGGGCTGGTGGTGTCCGGGGCGGGCACCGCACCGGTCGGTGGCATCGCCGGCCTGCCCGGCCGCGACGCGGCGTACGCGCTGATCACCCGGCCGCCCGCGCGGGGCGGGCCCGCCGGCCGCCGATGGCCGTGACGAACTGGGCGGCGGCCAGCTGAATCCCGTACGACCAGGTGGGGTAGGCGTGGGTGGCCTGGGCGAGGCGACCGGCGAACATGCCGGTGGCCATCGCCAGCGCCGGTTCGTGGATCATCTCGCCGGCCCGCCCGGCGACGACGGTCGCCCCGAGGATCCGGCCGCCGCCGAGATTGCCCAGCAGCCGGCGCGGCCCGGCGACCAGGGTGACGAACCCGTCGGTCGCGTCGGCGGTGACCGCCCGGTCCATCTCCGTCATCGGCAGGTACGCCACCCGGCCGCCCCGGCCGACCGACTGTGCCTCGGTCAGCCCGACCCGGGCCACCTCGGGGTCGGTGAAGACCACCCACGGCGTGGCGGACGGATCGTAGCGCTGCCGCCGACGCGACAGCGCGTTGCCGGCGGCGATCCGCCCCATGGCGAACGCGGCGTGGGTGACCGGCATCCGGCCGGTGACGTCCCCTGCGGCGTACCCACCGGGCGCGGTCGTGGCGAGGCGGTCGTCGGTGACCACGTGCCCCCGGTCGTCGACGGCGATCCCGGCGGACGGCAGGTCGAGCCCGTCGGTGGTCGGCCGGCGGCCCGTCGCGACCAACAGCCGGTCGCCATGGACCTGGTTGCCGCCGGCCAGCCGCAGCGCCACGCCGCCGACGTGTTCGCCCGCTTCGACGACCTGCGCGCCCAGGCACAGCGTGATCCCTTCGCGGGCGAACACGTCGGCGATCACCGTCGAGACCGCCGGCTCGTGGCCGGGCAGCAGCCGGTCGGCGACCTCGACGACGGTCACCCGGGTGCCGAACCGGGCGTACGCCTGGGCGAGTTCGCAGCCGACCGGGCCGCCGCCGAGCACGATCAGCGACCCGGGTGCCGCGGCGAGGTCGAAGACCGTCTCGGTGGTCAGGTACGGGACCTCGGTCAGCCCGGGCACCGACGGGACCGCCGGGGCGGCCCCGGTGGCGACGATGTAGCGGCGGGCGGTCAGCACGGTGCCGTCGACGTCGAGCCGCCCCGGCGCGACGAACCGGGCCCGACCCCGGCGGACCTCGATGCCCTCGGCGTGCAGCGCGGCGGCGTCCTCGGTGGCGGCGATCCGCGCGATCACCGATCGCATCCGTCGTACGGCGTCGTCGAACGGCAGTCCCCGACCGGCCGCCTCGATCAGCGTCTTCGACGGGACGCAGCCGGTGAACGTGCAGTCGCCGCCGGGCGGCCCGTCGGTGACCAGCAGCACCCGGGCACCGGCGCCGGCGGCGGCGCGGGCCGCACCGAGACCGGCCGCACCGCCGCCGATCACCACCAGGTCGTGTCCGCCGGTCACGGTCTGACCGCCACCAGCAGGCCGTACCCGATGATCTGCTCGGCGATCGCCGCCCGGGCGGCGGCCAGCACCGCCGGGGCCCGGGTGAAGTCCAGCCCGGCCGCCTCGGCCCGGTCGCGGGCGGTCATCCGGACCAGCGTCAGCCGGGCCTCGATCTGCTCCAGCATGGCGGCGACCGCGGCGTCGTGGCGTTGCGTGTACGTCACCCGCAGCCCGGCGGCGGCCAGCAGGTCGGCGTACTCGGCCAGCGGGCGGGCGTCGGCGACGCAGGCGATCCAGCCGCCGAGCCCGGCGAGTTCGGCCGGCAGCCGGGCCTGGTCGACGGTGACGTCGGTGAGGCCGAGCCGCCCACCGGGCCGCAGCACCCGGGCGAACTCGACGGCGGCGGTGACCTTGTCGGGGAAGGTGCAGAAGGCGCATTCGCAGACCACCGCATCGAAGGCCGCGTCCGGCACCGGCAGCCGCTCGGCGTCGCCGAGCCGAAACCGCACCGATCCGCGGGCACCGGCCGTCACGGTCGCGGCAGCCGCCTGCGTCGCGGCGGAGACGTTGGCCGCCGACAGGTCGACGCCGGTGACATCGGCTTTGTACGACTGGGCCAGCAGCAACGCGGTGGCGCCGCGCCCGCTGGCCACGTCGAGCACCGCCGCGCCGGGACGCAGCGCGAGCCGGTCGGCGAGCCGCCGGGTCAACGCCAGACCGCCCGGGTGGTACGACTCGCCGAGCAGCAACGCGACGACGTCGGAGCCGTACGCGGCGGCGCAGCACGCCTTCGCCTCGGTCCTCGCCTCAGCGGCCACAGCGGGGCCGTCCACCGGACCGGTGGGGCCGGTCACCGGACCCGCCGGCCGACGTTGGTGGTGTCCGGGGCGATTCGGCCGGTGCCGGTGCGTCCACCGGGCCGGGCCACCTTCGATCCGTACGGCGAATCGGTGAGCACCGGCTGCAGCGGCAGCGCGTTGGGCACCACGTCGGCCACCGCGACCCCGGACAGCTGCTCGCGGACCTGTTCCCGGTAGCCGACCGAGTTGTACGCGCAAAACGGGATCATCCGTCCGTCCGGGGTGATTTCTTCGACGCAGCATTTCATCAGCTGTTTGACGTTGAGCGTGTACGGGTCCTGGAAGTCCTGAATGACGATCATGAAGGCCCGGTCGGTGATGTCGGCGATCGCTGCCGGCAGGTTGATTCCGCAGGCGTCGGCGCAGTCCAGCGCCGTCGCGGCGGCCGCCAGCTGCTCGCTGGTGGTCTCGGTGCCCATGAACGCCGACGCCGACCACAGCTTCTCCAACGCCTCGCGGATCGCCAGGTCCGGCAGCACCCGGTTGGCGACGTAGTCGAGGTAGTCGGCGACGTTGAGCAGCCGTGGGATCGGCACCACCCCGAAGTCGGGCTCGCCGGGGGTGCCCTCACTGAGCAGGTAGGTGATGGACCGGCAGGTCGGGAAGCAGCACGGCACCGGGAAGAAGTCCGACGCGGTGAACCAGTCAGGGCGCTGCGCCACGATGCCGTGGATGATGTCGGAGTTGGTCAGCCGGTGCAACGGGTCGAACTCGACGTGCCGTCCAGCGTGGGTGACCGGCTGGAACGACACCGACCGTACGGCGGGATGCGCCAGCCCGTACTCGATGATCGCGCCGAGTTCGTGGTCGTTGAGCCCGCGCTCGACTGCGGCGACCAGGGTGACGGTCAGCCCGGCGTCGGCGCAGTTGTCCAGCGCCCGCCGCTTGATCTCGCGCAGGTCACGGCCGCGGATCGCCTGGTGGGTGCGCTCGTCGAAGCCGTCGAACTGCAGGTAGATGTTGATTGCCCGGTCCGGGCTGTGCCGCCGGCCGAGTTCGGCGACGAACCGCTTGTCGGAAGCGAGCCGGATGCCGTTGGTGTTGAGGTTGACCGCCTTGATCGGCCGGGCCTGGGCGGCGTCCACGAACTCCAGAATCTGCTTGTGGATGGTGGGTTCCCCGCCGGAGAACATCACCACTTCGGGTTCGCCTTCGGCGGCGACGAACGTGTCGAGCATCCGTTCGCACTGGTCGAGGGTGATCGAGTAGCCGTCGGGCTGGTGGCCGGAGTCGGCGAAGCAGATCGGGCAGTCCAGGTTGCAGCCGGTGTTGACCTCAATGATGCCGAGGCAGGCGTGCTGTTTGTGCTCGGGGCAGAGCCCGCAGTCGCTGGGGCAGCCGTCAACCACGTCGGTCTGGAACGTCAGCGGGATCGTGCCGGGCTTGTTGAACCGGGCCGAGTCGAGGTACATCTGCGCGTCGCCGTAGACCAACGCCTCGAACTGCCCGTGCTCACGGCAGCGTTTCCGCAGGTAGACCTTATCGTCGCGGATGTTGACCTGGGCGTCGACGACGACCTTGCACACCGGGCAGATCGACTTGGTGTACTCGATGAAGATCTCGTCGCGGTCCTGTTTGTCGGTCATCGGGCTCCCTCGCGGCACGATGGATCCTCGGGCGACCAGTCCACCATCACCGACCGCAGGTCGGCAAGCACCCACCGCCGCAGGGCTGGCAGCCGGCCAGGCCAAGCGAGACGAGCGCCTCGCCCGGTTCCAGCTCTCCGCCCAACTCGGCCCCTACTCTTGAGGGTCCATGGACAGGATCGCCATCATCGGCTGTGGCGGCAGCGGCAAGTCGACGATCGCCCGGCAACTCGCCCAGGTCCTCGACGCGCCGCTGACTCACCTCGACGCGATCTACTACGACGAACAGTGGAACCCACTCCCGCAACACGAGTTCGCCGCCAAGCAGGAAAAACTCGTCACCGGCGAACGCTGGATAATCGAAGGCAACTACGCCGGCACCCTGCCGATCCGGCTCGCCGCCGCCGACACCGTGATCTTCCTCGACCTCCCCGCCGCCACCTGCCTCTGGGGCATCGCCCAGCGACGCCGCCGCTACCAGGGCGGCCAACATCAGACCGACGGCGTATACGACCGGATCACCTGGAACTTTGTCCGCTACATCCTCGGCTACCGACGCGCTATGCGGCCCCGCGTCCAGAACCTCATTCGAGAACACGGGCCGCACGTCCGGCTCATCTCACTCACCAGCCGCCGACAAGCCAACCAACTGGTCGACCGGCTCCGACGACAAGCCCAACCGTTGACTTCGTCCCCGCCCTGAAGGAACGGGGATTCCCTTGGTCGCGCTCGGGGG